>DBFWRP010000110.1:0-1286 GCA_048222005.1 Muribaculaceae bacterium
CACCATCCACAGCGTACGCCGCGATCACGGCGTTGCCGCCTTGCGTGACCGGCACCCTCACGTGGACAAGGGCATTTGCCCTATCGCCGATATTCGTATAGTTCACCAGATTCTGATGGTTATAGCTACCCGCCTCATTGCTGACGGCGTAACCCATCACCAAATCACCCGAGGTTCCGGCGTCCTTGCTCTGCCACAAGACACGGACGCTACCGATCGTCTTATCGGACAGGTAGGTGTTCTCGCCACCCGAACCCGCCTCGTGCTTATAGGGGTTGAAGCAGATGTTCGTACCGGGACGCATCATGAAGCAGTTCGATGTCTGGACGAGGTTCGTGCTGATCACCGGGGTCTGATCCAGCAATCGGATACGGGGATCGCCACGGTAGTCGGTGTTCCGGATATTTATCGTATAGTGGTAGTTCGTGTTCTCCAGCAAGTTGAAGTCCGACACATCCTTGCCTCCCAGGTAGGCACGGTAGTACATGCGTTCCAACCCGTCATTGTTGTCCACCACGAACTCCATATAGGTAGCCGAGGTATGGGCGTATTCTTTCGTACGGTAATACTCGGAGGTCACGCTACGGGACTTGCCTTTCGCGTTGGCGGGCATCCAAGTGGTTAACGAGCCTTCGTTTGTGGCATCGACACCTTTCAAGCGGTACAAGTCCTTGTATTCCACCGTGGAGATCGGGTAAAGATCGCCCTCGAAGCGAGAGTCGGTCTCCGTCGGGGACATAAGATAATAGACAGTGGGCACTTGGCAGAGTTTTACCTCCTTCAAGGTATAGCCGGTACGCAATCCCTCGGCGAACTTCCAGTTCACCGTGAGACGCACGGCGAGGCGCTTCAAAAGGATACGGGCATCGCTACCGTCCGCGCTTTGGATGACGATCTTGCCCTCATTCGTCACGTTCACGTTCTTCAAATGGATGAAGTAAGGCATGGCGTTAATGTCGTTGGTACCACCATCCCCTATCCCATTGATGGTGGAGGCATCGGCAAGCCTTCCTTGAAGGTCGCTCCAGCTAGGGCTGCCGGAAAATTCGGATATGGCGTTCGAGGAGCCACGGGCCACGATGATAAGCTGGCAGTTCTCGCAAGCAACCAAGTCTACGGTCAATGTTGAGCCAGTGGCTTGGCTGACTGTAGGGGTTAGCTTCTTGAAATTCCTGTTGGAATCATACTGCAAGATCTGCAAGTTATGGAGTTGGTCCGGCTTGGCACTGGCCAAGGCATCCGCCTTTGTCCGGACAGCGGCAGGCACCAGACAAACGTCGAAGGCC
>DBFWRP010000111.1:0-14029 GCA_048222005.1 Muribaculaceae bacterium
TCACTGCCGGCCGCGAACTTATGGTGCAGATTGTGAAAGAACCGATTTCGTCAAAAGGGCCGCGCCTCACCACCGAGATAGCCTTTACAGGCCGCTACATGGTGCTCATCCCCTTCAGCGACAAAATCTCTATTTCGCAGAAAATAAAGACCACTGCCGAAAAGCTGCGCCTGCGCCATCTGGTTGAAAGCATCAAGCCGAAAAACTTCGGTGTGATAATCCGCACCTCGGCCGAAGGAAAATCGGTGGCAGAACTCAACCACGAACTGCAGACACTGCTGCAATCGTGGAACGACACTGTGGCCAAGGCCCGCACCGCACCAGTGCCCTCGCTCATCTTCGAAGAGGAAAGCCGCATTGTGGGCGTGCTCCGCGATGTGTTCTCCACTACATTCGAGAACATATACGTCAACGACCCCGGCATAATGGCCCAGATAAAAAAATATGTCAGCCTGATTGCTCCCGAAAAAGCCGACATCGTAAAGCTCTACAACAGCAACGAACCGATTTTCGACCACTTCAACATCACACGCCAGATAAAATCGTCGTTCGGCAAGACTGTGTCGTTCAAATCGGGTGCCTATATCATCATTGAGCACACCGAAGCCCTGCACGTCATCGACGTCAATTCTGGCAACCGCACCAAAGCCGGCAACGATCAGGAAACAAACGCTCTGGATGTAAACATCCGCGCCGCCGACGAGATTGCACGTCAGCTGCGACTGCGCGACATGGGCGGAATCATCGTGGTCGACTTCATCGACATGAACAAGGCCGAGCACCGGCAGGCTCTATTCGAGCACATGCGTCAGGTTATGGCCAACGACCGCGCACGGCACAACATCCTGCCTCTGAGCAAATTCGGTCTGATGCAGATCACCCGGCAGCGCGTTCGTCCGGCACTCGACATAGTCACCACCGAAACATGCCCGTCCTGCTTCGGCAAAGGCGAAGTGCAGCCGTCACTGCTGTTCACCGACACTTTGAGAGAAAAAATCTCCTATCTCGTCAACGAGCTGAAAGAAAAAGACTTCATCGTCTACGTACATCCATTCGTCGATGCATACCTGAAAAAAGGCCTGATATCGCTCTACCGCCGCTGGCGGCTGGACATGGGCGGAAAATTCAAAATCATGCCCGACGAATCACTCGCCTATCTGCAATACAAGGTCCTTGACCGCAACCGCACGGAAATAGACCTCAAAGAAGAAAAAGACCTCGACAAAACGTCGTCGGTCAAAGCCAAGACCAAAACCAAGAACCGGGGTAACAATGAAGCGTAAAGCCTGACGCCCCAACAGCCTCGCACCATATTCCAGCGGAGACTGAAACTAAATAAACAAAGCAGCGTGTCGCGAATCATTTTCCGGCACGCTGTTTTTTTGCGTCAAGCCGAAATGGCTCTGATTTGTTTGTTACAGACAAAAAGTGACACCGATCAAGTTGTAGAGACATGCCTTCGGCATGTAAATCAGGCGTGTACCAATATTCAGTGAACCAACGCAGTTCCACATGCCAAAGGCATGTCCCTACAAAAAAATGGGCTCACTGCAATGGAAACATTTTCAGAACTCCCAGCGCACGTCGCTGCGGAGCTCGCGCACGGGATTGCCGCCATAGACTGCCGACGGCTTGTGCAACGATGACACGAGCATTGTGCCGGCGGCTATCACCGAGCCCTCTGGAACCGAGACCCCTTTGAGAACCGTGCATTTGCATCCCATCCACACACGCGGGCCTATCGCCACAGGGCGCGGGGGATTCACCCATCGCCCCCCGGCATCAAGAATGCGGTGAAAATCGGTGTCCATTATCTGTATGTCCCATGAAAACAACGAATCAGCGCCGATGGTGACACTTTCGTTGGCTATGATACGGCTGAGCCCCACAAAACAGCAACGCTCACCGAAAGTAAGGCGCCCACCTGCCACAATCCTGCATCCGGCACACAAACGGCATTTCCCCTGAAACTCCACATGCCCCGTCACATCCCACACAGAGCGCTCGTAACGGAAATCGACAATTGAATTGGGATGAAACCCGATGCGGACCTTGCCGAACCCCATCCCGGGAGGCACCGTCACCGAACCGCCGAGGCATTTCAGAGACGTGCGCCGGGAAATCAGCACCGGCATGCGCCATCCGGCCCTCCATCCAAAATAACGAAGGTTGAACCGCAGTGTCTTTACTACACCTATCTCGCGAAGATCTTTTAAAATATTTCCCATAAGCAATGGTGCCGCAAACCGGTTGGCCGGAAGCATTCAATGTTGACTGAAATGCAAAGTTAACCCAAAATGGCCGGCCGGCATTGCTTCAACCACGGAATTTCCCGTTTTTTTTGCGAAAATCTATTCAAAAAAACTAAACCTTATTAATATCGCAGCCCAGTGTAAACCGACTCCCCATTCAGGATGTTTGATATGGTGAAACAAACATTAGTTATTAATCAAAACAACCACAGACAAAATGGAATCAATAATCAACACCCGTATCCCGGAATTCAAGGTACAGGCATACCACAACGGCGAGTTCAAAACAATCACAGACAAAGATGTGCTCGGCAAATGGGCAATCTTTTTCTTCTATCCGGCCGACTTCACATTCGTATGCCCCACCGAGCTGGAGGATATGGCTGAAAAATATGAACAATTCAAGAAACTCGGGGTGGAAGTCTACTCCGTGAGCACCGATTCACACTTCGTCCACAAGGCATGGCACGACACTTCGGACAGCATCAAGAAAATACAGTACCCCATGCTGGCCGACCCCACAGGCGTGCTCACCCGCGCATTCGGCGTAATGATCGAGAACGACGGGATGGCCTACCGCGGCACATTCGTTGCTAACCCCGAAGGGATGATCAAGCTCGTGGAAATCCAGGACAACAGCATCGGCCGTAACGCTGAGGAACTGCTGAGAAGAGTGGAAGCCGCACAGTTCGTTGCAACACACGACGGCGAAGTATGCCCTGCCAAATGGAAACAAGGTCAGGCAACCCTCAAACCGAGTATCGACCTCGTCGGAAAAATCTGACCGACACCGTCCGGCCAGGCCATTCCGCCTGAAAAAAGGATAGACCAACAAGCCGGTGTGCCAGATGTCCGCATTATGGCACACCGGTTTCGCTTAACACACACAACAGAATCACTAAAACAATGCTTGACCAAGACATTATAAACCAGATAAGAAGCATATTCGCCACTCTGGACTCCGACATAGCGTTCCGTCTATATTCCGATGCCGACACACCTGCGGTTGCCGAAATGAGGAGTTTCCTGCAGGATGTGGCATCTTCGTCGCCACACCTGTCGGTGGAAAACGCCGAAGGCAAGGTGGCCGCACCGACATTCGAAATCATCCACGCAGGCGAGCCTACAGGCATAAAATTCTGCGGCATACCCTCCGGACACGAATTCTCAACCCTCCTGCTTGCCGTGCTGAATGCCGACGGACAGGGGAAAAACCTGCCGGATGCCGCACTGACAGCCCGTATCAAAGCCCTGCGAGGCCCCATCAGTCTGCGCACATTCGTGTCGCTGACATGCACCAACTGCCCCGATGTGGCTCAGGCGCTCAACATCGTTGCCCTGCTGAATCCGGCGGTTGAAAACACCGTCACCGACGGGGCTGTGGTTCCGGCTGTCGCCGAGGAGCTTAACATCCAGTCCGTCCCCACCGTATATGCCGGCGACGCCGTGCTCAGCGTGGGTCGCACATCGCTGGGCGAACTCCTGGAAAAACTGGAAACACTCTATGGACGCGATGAGGCATTTTCCGCCGAACCCGTAGTGCGTGAATACGATGTAGTAGTGCTCGGAGGTGGCCCTGCCGGTTCCACCGCCGCCATCTATTCGGCACGAAAAGGATTCAACACCGCCCTGGTGGCAAAGGCCATCGGCGGCCAGGTGCTGGAGACAATGGCCATTGAAAACCTCACATCAGTTCCCAAAACCACAGGCCCGCAGCTCGCAGCCGATTTCAAGAAACACCTCGAAAGCTACCCTATTGACGTTTTTGAGAACCGTATCGTCGAATCGGCCGATATAACCGGCCCTGAGAAAACCGTTGTATGCGCCAACGAAACGTTCAAGGCCAAAGCCGTCATCATCGCCACCGGTGCAGGTTGGCGCCGACTGTCGGTTCCCGGCGAAAGCGAGCACGTAGGCCACGGCGTGGCGTTCTGCACTCACTGCGACGGCCCGTTCTACGCAGGCCAGCGTGCGGCTGTTGTAGGTGGCGGAAACTCCGGCATAGAGGCCGCCATCGACCTGGCCGGGATGTGCCCGCACGTCGATGTGTTTGAATTCACCGATTCGCTCAAGGCCGATGTGGTGCTGCAGAAGAAAGTGAAATCGCTTGACAATGTTGACATACACCTCTCCACCCAGGTTCTTGAGATTCTCGGCAACGGCACTGGCGTTTCCGGCATCAAGGTCAGGGACCTCGCCACAGGAAAGGATTCGGTCTACGAAGTGTCGGGCGTGTTCATACAGATCGGACTGCACCCCAACAGCGCTCCGTTCAAGGACTCCCTGCCGCTGACCAAAGGTGGCGAAATCGTGGTCGACGAACGGTGCCGCACCTCGGTAAAAGGCGTCTACGCCGCAGGCGATGTCACCAACGTTCCTTACAAACAGGTAGTGGTGGCCATGGGTGAGGGCGCCAAAGCCGCACTTTCGCAGTCGGAAGACTACATGCGTGGCAACCTATAACCTCCATTTATATTTCTCCTCAGGCGGCGCACCGGTGCAATCCATCCCGGTGCGCCGCCCTGTTTTTGTAAACACAACCTTTAGCCCATTCAATATTTTTGCGTATTTTTGCATAACCTAAACCATACAAAGGGCACGACAGTTCCACCACATGAATTTTTAATGTTCGGCGGATAGGCGCATCGTTCCCTTGCATCGTATTTAACAACAGAGACACGAACTCCGTTACAAACGGACCATCCACAACCGGAAACTGACACATGCTACCGATTCTTAAATTCAACTGCTACTTCAAACCCGTGATATGGGGAGGCGAACGCATCGCCCGATTCAAAGGAATCCCGTCGCAAGGCGACAACATAGGGGAATCATGGGAACTCTCTCCCATGCCCGGCCATGAATCTGTGGTGGAGGATGGCCCTTTCAAAGGCGCCACACTTCCCGAACTGGTCAAAACGCATGGCAACGAACTGATGGGCGAGAACCTCATCCGCCGTTTCGGCTATAACTTTCCGCTCCTGATCAAATTCATCGACTCAAACACCGACCTCTCCATTCAGGTGCATCCCGACGACGCACTCGCCGCCACCCGCCACAACTCGCTCGGGAAAACCGAGATGTGGTACTCCGTGCTCCCTGCCGAAGGGGCATATCTCTATGCCGGTTTCTCGCAGGAGATGTCACCCGAGAAATTCCGCCGCATGGTGGCAGACAGCACCATTGTGGAGGCCCTGCGAAAATACTACACCAAGCCCGGCGACGTATTCTTCCTCCCGGCAGGACGCGTACACGCCATCGGTGCCGGCAATTTCGTACTGGAAATCCAGGAGGCAAGCGACATCACCTACCGCATCTACGACTATGACCGCCGCGACGCGCAGGGCAATCCGCGCCAGCTGCATGTGGATGAATCGGTGGATGCCATCAACTATGCCGACACCACCCAGGAGGTGAAAAACGTTCAGGCCGCCCCCGGGCATGAGGCAATGCTCGAGGACTGCAGCTACTTCACCACGGAGCTGGTGAACGTCGACGGCTCGTTCGCACTTCCGCTTGCCCGACGCAATTCGTTCACCATCCTCATCGCCACACGCGGCAACCTTGAGGCGGTGGCTCCCGACGGCACTGTGACACCGCTTCCGCAGGGACAGACACTGCTCGTGCCTGCTTCGATGCCTTCGGTGACAGTGCGCGGCAACGGCGAATTTGTCAACGTTTATATCCGCAATTAATCCCGACACCTAAATCCAAATACCCAACCGAAAATGTATCATTTTGACAACCGCATAGTCATAACCCTCGACGCCGGAGGCACGAATCTCGTGTTCGGAGCCATGCGAGGCTGCGACTTTATCGTCGACCCCGTAACCATCCCCTCGCGTGCCGACAACCTCGATCTCTGCCTGCAGTCGATGGTCAACGGGTTCAAAACCGTAATCGACCTTCTTGACGAAAAACCTGTGGCCATCTCCTTCGCCTTCCCCGGGCCGGCCGACTATCCCAACGGCATTGTGGGCGGCTATCTCCCCAACTTCCCCAGTTTCCGCGACGGCGTGGCCCTCGGCCCGTTCCTGCAGGAAAAATTCGGTCTGCCGGTGTTCATCAACAACGACGGCGACCTATTCGCATTCGGCGAAGCCATGGCCGGAGCGCTCCCCGAAATCAACCGCCGCGTGGCCGAAGCAGGCTCCAAAAAGCAATATAAAAATATCCTCGGCTACACTTTCGGCACAGGCTTCGGCGTCGGCTCCGTGATTGACGGACGCCTCAATCTGGGCAACAACGCCTGCATAGAGACATTCTGCCTCCCCTCGCACACCAATCCTGAAATCATGGCCGAGGACTTCGTGGCCATCCGTGCCGTGGTGCGTGAATACAACCGTCTGGCAGGCACCAGCGACCACGACCTCACACCCAAGGATATATGCGAGATTGCCGACGGCAAACGCCCCGGCAACCGCGAGGCTGCCATCGAATGCTTCCGTCTGTTCGGACAGAGCGCCGGCGACGCCATGGCTACAGCAGTGACCCTCACCGATTCGCTCATAGTGATAGGGGGCGGACTTACAGGCGCAGCACGCCACATCATGCCCGCATTGCTCGCTCAGCTGCGCTCCACCATCCGCACCATCAACGGCGAACAGCTGCAGCGCGTGCAGATGAAGGTATTCGACCTCGATAACGACATCGAATTCAACGAATTTATCCACGGCGATGCCCGTGAACTCAAAGTCTATGGCTCCGACAAAACCGTGACCTACGACCCGATGAAACGCACCGGTGTGATGATCTCGAAACTCGGGGCATCCAAAGCCATCTCCATCGGCGCGTACACCTTCGCCCTGTCGCAGATCGATGCCGCGACAGGCGAGGAATAATCACAACAAAGGATTAACAGAACGTCAGCGACGATACGCGGTCGGCGGCCAACCAGGCTGCCGACCGCATTATGTCTTCAGCCGGCAGAGCCTCCACCGCTCCGCGGAATTCCGCATCGGTTGACACCTTGCCGAGAAACAGCATGGAGCGCCCGGCATTGAGCGCCATCTGCTCGCCATTGTCGGAAGCCATGGCCGACTGGCCGAGAAACTGGTGCTTTGCCATACGCAACTGACGCTCGGTCAGCGGTTCCGAGGCGATGCGGTCGAGTTCATCAGCCACTAAGCGTCGGCAATGCGGAGCATCGTCGGGATCCGACCCGAAATAGACCGTGAACAGCCCGCAATCAGAGAAGGAGGTCAGCCCCGCATCCACGGCATAGACCAGGCCGCGCCGCTCCCGCAGCGCCACATTGAGCCGCGAATTCATGCCCGGACCGCCGAGAATATTGGTAATCAGCGCAAGCGCTGTCCGTTCGCTGCTGTGCACCGACGGCACGGCAGCCCCCATCACGCAGTGCGCCTGATGCGAATCGATGTTGCGCACGGTGCCGAACGGCGCCACGGCAACCGGTGCAATCCTCGCCATGGGCTCTCCGGAGGGAGCCACATCCGAAAAGTGCCGTTCCACAAGTCGGAACACCCTTTCGGCCGGCATCCGTCCGCTATAGTAGGCCACCATCCTGTCGGCAGTGTAATACGATTCGATATACCGGCGGCATACATCCGGGGTGAAGCTGTCGAGGTTGGCCGACAATCCGAGGATATTATGCCCCAGCTGCGAGCCTGCATAGAATTCATCCTCGAAACTGTCGAACACCGCTTCCGAGGGGACATCAAGATAACTGTCAATCTCATCGCGCACCACTTCGCGCTCCTTTGCAAGTTCGCGCTCCGGAAACACCGAGTTTTTCACAAGGTCGGCTATAAGCTCCACTGCACGCGCCGCGTTGCCGTGCGGAAAGGCCGAGTAGACATTGGTCTCCTCCTTTGTGGTGAACGCGTTCAGCTCGCCCCCCACAGCCTCCATGCGGTTGATTATGTGCGACGCATGGCGGCGTGCGGTGCCCTTGAAGATGGTATGTTCCACGAAGTGCGCCAGCCCGTAGGTCGACGGAGTCTCGTCGCGGCTGCCCACGTTGATGGTAACTCCGAAATAGTCGGCGTTCGATTGTGTGCGCCGGCACACGAGCCTAAGCCCGTTGGGCAACGTAAAAGTCTGCACGTTTACCGGTCGCACCATTTACCGTCCGATTTTATCAACGCTATGAGGTGTTCGAGAGCCTCTCCAGAGGGGATATTCTTCTCCACAGCCTCCTTGCCGCGATAGAGCGACACGTTTCCGGCTCCGGCTCCTACGTATCCGTAATCAGCGTCGGCCATCTCGCCGGGACCGTTCACAATGCAGCCCATAACGGCTATTTTCAGCCCTTTCAGATGCGACACCGCTTCCTTTACGGTTTTCACTGTGGCCTGGAGGTCGAACATTGTGCGGCCGCAGCCCGGGCAGGATACGAACTCCGTGCGGCTCACGCGCTTGCGGGCAGCCTGAAGGATGCCCAGAGCCAGACGGTTGCGACCGTCACTGTCCAATGCATCGGACTGCAGGTCGATACCGTCGAGCATCCCGTTGAGGAGCAACGCGCCGAAATCGGCCGATGCGCGGATCACCACCTTGTCGGCAGGGATGCCGTTGTAGCTCAGACGTGCAATCACAGGATTGCGCAGACCGGCGCACATCAACGCATGCACGGCGGCCGAAATCTCGCCCACAGGATTGGCATGGCAGGAGGCGAGCACTACCACCTTGCCGGGATTCGCGGCAACCGTGGCTTTAAGTTCGGCATGGGGTGTGGATGCCGGAATCTCAATCAGTCCGGCCGATATTTCATCCAGGCCCACCACTACCGGCACCTGACCGCCACCCACATTTCCCACAGCGTCGGTGACACGTTGCTGCGGAGCGAGTGGGTCATAATCCGGCGCCATGATGCCATCTATATGCGGTGCTGCCGCACGGGCTGAGATATAATCCACCAGCTCGCGCGCAACCGGCACCTCGCATTCAGGCTCCTCGCTCAGCGACACGCGGATAGTGTCGCCAGTACCCTCGGCCAGCAGCGTGCCGATGCCTACGGCCGAACGCACACGCCCGTCCTCGCCGTCGCCTGCTTCGGTCACCCCGAGATGCAACGGGAAATGCATGTTCTCGGCATCCATCGCGGCCACGAGGCGGCGCACTGTCTCCACCATCACCACCGTATTGCTGGCCTTGATGGATATGACAATATCAGTGAAATCGCGTGCCACGGCCACACGCAGAAACTCCATGGCGCTCTCCACCATTCCGGCAGGAGTGTCGCCGTATCGGCTCATGATGCGGTCGGACAGCGATCCGTGGTTCACACCGATGCGCACGGCTGTGCCGTGTGCCTTGCACAGATCGAGAAACGGCCCGAAGGTGTCCTCTATCTTCTGCAGTTCATGTGCATATTCGCTGTCGGTGAACTCAATCTTTTTGAACACACGCCCCGGATCCACAAAGTTTCCGGGATTTATGCGCACTTTCTCCACCTGTTCGGCAGCGGCAAAAGCTGCTTTGGGGTTGAAATGTATGTCGGCCACTAAAGGCATGCTGCAGCCGCGGCGGCGCAATTCACGGCGTATCTCGCCCATTGCTGCAGCTTCGCGCACGCCCTGTGCCGTGAGGCGGTCGATATCGGCGCCTGCCGCGGCAATGCGGAGTGCCTGCTCAACCGAGCCCTCCACATCTGTTGTCGATGTGTTGTTCATCGACTGCAGACGCACAGGATTATCGCCTCCCACCTCCACCTCGCCGATGTGCGTGACGGTGGCGGGACGCCTTTTATAGTTGAAAATATCCATTATGGCGATGGTTTGTCAGTTGGTTTTGTACTCGTACTTGATTTCGGCAAGTTCGGCATTGGCCTTCACGATTTTTTTACCGAGATCAAGGCGCCACATATCATAGCGTTCGGCAAGAGCCGCATCCGACAGGGCCAGTATGCGCACAGCCAATACGGCTGCGTTCATGGCGCCGTCGATGCCCACAGTGGCCACGGGGATGCCCGGAGGCATCTGCACGATGGACAGGAGGGCGTCGTTGCCCTGCAGGGTGGCGCTCAGGGGTACACCAATGACTGGCAGCGGTGTCAAAGCGGCAATCACACCGGGAAGAGCCGCTGCCATGCCGGCACCAGCAATGATGGCCTTCACGCCACGTTCGTGTGCCTTGCGGGCAAACTCTGCCACCTCCTCGGGAGTGCGGTGGGCCGACAGTGCCAGCATCTCGAATGGCACCTGCATGCTGTTGAGAAAATCGGCAGCTTTCCGCATCACCGGAAGGTCGGATGTGCTGCCCATGATTATACTTACCATACTGATTATATTATATATTCATTATCATTTTATTATCAAAATCCAGATTGTAGGGTCGCGACCTGTCGCGACTGCAAACGAGCTTTCGTTCTCCACCAAATCAATGTATTATGTATGATATTCTCCTCTGTTGCAGTCGCGGCAGGCCGCGACCCTACAAGAGGTGTTTATCATTATTGTTTATGTTTCATCTGACCTCTTGATTCAGTAACGACACATACTTTCAGGAGAGGACTTCGCCGGGGAAGAACCATGCCGGAAGGAACACGCAGACGAATCCCACGATGAATCCCGCTCCGAGCTGCCACAGCGTGTGCCGCTGCAACACCACCCGCGAGGTGCACACCATCCCGGCAAGAAGCACCGAGGCGAGGAACTGCCACTGCATATTCTCCACACTGTTGCCGCTGCACATCATGAAGAATAGCATGGCCACAAGGCCACCCATACCGGCTGCGTGCGCGCTGATTTTCCAGTAACGGTTGACTATCCCGAGAATTATGAGCGCCAACCCGCCGCCGAACACAAACATCGACAGCCATTCGGGAGCGTTGACAAACCGGTAATAAACACCGGCCCCGATGTAGCAGAGCGCCGACAGCAGATAGGGCACCGTGCGGTCCGAACGGGTGCTGAGACTGGGATCTTTCACGACTCCCACCCTGCTCAGCACGAAAATTATTATCACGGGCACAACGCATGTGGCCACGAAGGTCATCACCACCACTATGGCCTTGGCCTTGAACGGGCTATAGCAGAGATAGCTCAGCCACATGGCGAGCAAAACGCCATAGGTGGCGGACAGCAACGGGGAAAAAACGGTCGAAAGCCAGCGGGCGGCGCTTTCAAGCGCATCTGTTTTTGCGGCCGGCTTCGGTGCGGGCATCTCCTGGCCTGCGTTGTCGGGATTCTGATTCATATGCGGTTTATGATACAAAAGACTTCATTCGGAACATTCATCACTTTTTGCGCAGACGCGCCACCGGGAACCCGAGATTCTCCCGGTACTTGGCCACGGTGCGCCGGGCTATGTCGTAGCCTCCGGCGGCAAGGCGTGCCGTTATCTCGCGGTCGCTCAGCGGTTTTGACGGGTCTTCCGATTCTATCGCCTTTTTGATTGCTGAAATTATGCGGTTCGAGGTGATGGTGTCGTTATCGGCCTTCACCTTCTCGTTGAAAAACTTTTTAAGCGGATAAACTCCGTGGAGTGTGGCCACATACTTGCCCTGGGTGGCACGTGAAATCACCGAAAGGTTGTAGCCGGTAAGTTCGGCAATGTCGCGCAACACCATCGGGCGGATATCCTCGTCATCCTCGCTGACAAAGAAATCGTGCTGCAGTTTCACAATCGCGCTCATCACACGGAAAAGCGTTTCCTGCCGCTGTGTGACCACACGGATAAAGTTCCGCGCATCGTCGCGCTTGGTGCGCAGGAATATGCGGGCGTCCTCCAGGCGCTTGTCGCTCCCCTCGGGCACGGTGGCATCCGATTCGAACGTGCGCTCCACGCGCAACTCAGGAATGTGGCTGAGCGACGTAAGCGTCAGGCTCCCGTCGGGTGCGGCCTCAACCAGAAAGTCCGGTGTTATCTGACGGCTCCGGTCATCGATGGCTCCTGTCGGGAATGCGCTTCCAGGCTTGGGATTGAGCCGTGAGATAAGTTCAATGGCATCGTCAAGCTGCGGACGAGTTATGTCCATAGCCGACGCGATGCGGTCGAAATGTCGCTTGGAGAACAGGTCGAAATAATCGGCCACTACCTCCGCCGCAGTGAGCGAACGGGTGGAACGCGGCATGCGGCACAACTGGAGCAACAGACAGTCGCGCAAGTCCACAGCGCCGACGCCGGGAGGGTCAAGACTTCGCACCACTCGGCGCATACGTTCCAACGTGGCCATGTCGGTGTCAATCCCCTCGTTTATGGCCAGATCGTCGAGCAACGCCTGCATGGGGCGAGTGAGATAGCCATTTTCGTCCACCGAGCCTATTATGTAGCGGGCTATGGCAAGTTCATCGGCAGTGAGATGCAGTTCGGAGACCTGACGGTCAAGCGATTCAAACAGTGTCTCGTCGCTGTTCGTAACCACCGGCTCCACATATCTGTCGGGGTCATAGGAGGCACGCGTAATCCGTGGTTCGAAGCGCTCACCCGGCAATGCCGGCGCCTCCGTATGCCGATCCTGATTGTCAAGATAATCGGGCACGTCATCGTCTGTGCGGAAATCGGCACGCTGCATGTCGCGGTCCGATTCGGTGAACAACTGTCCGTCCTCGGTGGTCTGGGTGGCCTTGGTGTCCGTGTCCTGATTGTCCACCGCCTCAAGTGCAGGCATCTCATCAAGAGCACGGCGCACTTCATCCTCCATCTCGGGAGCGCTCATCTCAAGCATGCGCACAAACTGCACCTGCAGCGGCGTAAGCCGTTGCTGCTGTTTCAGTTCAGTGCCTATATTGAGTGAGTTCCTTGCCATTGGTCCATCATTGCCGACGGGCATGCCGACGGAGTAATTGCAAATTTAGCAAAAACTCCCGAATTGCCGAATGGCTCCATCCGCAAAATACAGCCAGTTTCAGTCACCGCAACTATCAAGGCCGAGTTGCACAACCTCATCATCTTCATTTCGGGCCGAACATTCCGTCTGGGGTGGGATGTGTTTTATGAAGCGGGCGGGATTGCCGGCAACAATCGTGTCGGGCGCCATATCCCTGGTCACCACACTGGCCGCTCCCACCACGGCATTGTCGCCGATGGTGACTCCGGGCAGAATTGTCGCTCCGGCTCCTATCCATGCGTTTTTGCCGATGCGGACAGGGCGGCATGTTATCACCTGACGTTCATACAGGGCGGGATTGTTGCTTATCAGCTGCACGTTGGCGGCTATCATCGCACCATCCTCTATGGTGATGCCTCAGGCCGACATCATCAGGCATCCGGGCATCACTATTACGTTGCACCCTATCCTGACATTATGAAACCGTACACCCGACAACGGGGCACTCACCCTGCTGCCTTCACCCATCGCAGGGAAAATGGCGTGCATCCATTGCTGGTACTCGTCAGTACCCGGCATGGTGTGATTGAACCTGAAAACAAGTTGCGCCTACTCATTGGCCAATGCCAACTCCTCGGCAGTCTGCAAAGTTACATCTATCCTGAGTTCTTCCATAAATGAAAATTTAGACGTTAATATGGCCATCCAATTCAACTTCTATCTCTTTGATTGACAGCATTGTTCCTGTCAATGACAAGTCTGAATACAATCTTTCCACAACTTGTGGAATATTAGTTTAAGAAAAAGTGTGTCACGAACTCAAAGGCACTAAACAATCATTTGCCGGAACGGCCGAACAGGTTGCCGTTTTTCACTTCCCGGCGGTAGCAGAGATAAAACTTGACACAGAACGCAGTTATCACCATCGCCGAAACAAGATCCCACCATTCCACGGTTCCTTCAGCCACACGGATGGCCCTGTTAATCACCACTCCTACCGACATCACGGACAGCACCAGCCACACATTCCGTTTCACTCTATTAC
>DBFWRP010000112.1:0-7157 GCA_048222005.1 Muribaculaceae bacterium
ACAGTAGCACCGAGAAAGCAGCCACTGATTATTTACGGTTGCCAAGAGCGATGGCGATTGACTCGCGGCACTTGCCTGTGACATACGCCCAGTCGCCTGCGGCCACGCGGTCGGACGGGAAAAGCTTCGAGCCCATACCCACGCAGTACACGCCGGCGGCAAACCAGGCCTTGAGATTCTCCTCTGTAGGTTCCACTCCGCCTGTAACCATCAGTTTGCTCCAAGGCATCGGAGCCATGAGACCCTTCACGAATTTCGGGCCGAGCACATCGCCGGGGAACACCTTGCAGAGGTCGCAACCGGTTTCCTGCGCCGCGCCTATCTCGCTCACTGTGCCGCAACCGGGGGTGTAAGGCACTCCGCGACGGTTGCACACACGGCTCACTTCAGGATTGAACATCGGGCCTACCACGAAACATGCACCAAGCTGCATGTAAAGCGCCGCAGTAGCTGGCTCTACCACGGAGCCTACACCGACGGCCATCTCCGGGCATTCCTTGGCTGCGAATTTCACCACCTGCTCGAACACCTCATGGGCAAAGTCGCCACGGTTGGTAAACTCAAAAGCGCGCACGCCCCCTTCGTAGCATGCCTTGACAACTGCACATGCAGTCTGGGCATCCTTGTGATAGAACACGGGCACCACAGGCGCCTGCGCCATCTTGGCCAGTACGGCCAGTTTATCGAATCTTGCCATGTTTTTTTATTGCAAATTTACCGAATAGCGCCTTTACAAGCCTATTCAGCTGTCTTTTTGATATTTAAAATCTTATAATCACCTTTCTAAAATGTCGAATCTTATTTTAAAAAGGTTGAATGCATCAACGCTGCACACGGCCGTTGGCACTGCCGCCGGCAAGCGCTTTCACCTCAGCCTCGCTCACCAGATTGAAGTCGCCGGGAATGGTGTGCTTCAATGCCGATGCAGCAACTGCGAACTCGAGCGCCTCTGCCTGTGTGCCCATTGTGAGCATGCCGTGAATCAGACCGCCGGAGAACGAGTCACCACCACCCACTCGGTCGATGATGGGGTTGATGTCGTAGCGTTTGCTCTGATAGAACTCGCTGCCGTTGTAGATCATGGCTTTCCAGCCGTTGTGGGTTGCCGAATAGCTTTCGCGCAGGGTTGACACCACATATTTGAACCCGAACTCCTCGGCCATAGCCTTGAAAATGCCCTTGTAGCCCTCAGCATCGGTCGAGCCGCCCTCTACGTCGGCATCGGGCTTGAATCCGAGACACAGTTCGGCATCCTCTTCATTGCCGATGCACACATCCACATACTGCATGAGCGGACGCATGATTGACTGGGCTTTCTCCTTTGTCCAGAGTTTCTTGCGGAAGTTCAGGTCGACGCTCACCGTGACGCCATGACGCTTGGCAGCCTCGCAGGCCAGGCGGGTCAGTTCGGCCGCCTTGTCGGAGATGGCAGGTGTGATGCCGCTCCAGTGGAACCAGTCAGCGCCCTCCATGATTGCATCGAAATCGAAATCCGACGGATCGGCCTCGGCGATTGCCGAGCCTGCACGGTCGTAGATCACTTTCGAGGGACGCATCGATGCGCCGGTCTCACAATAATAAATGCCCACACGATCACCGCCACGGGCTATGTAATCTGTGTTGACGCCATAACGACGCAGGGCATTCACGGCAGCCTGCCCAATCTCATGCGCCGGCAGCTTGCTCACGAACACGGCCTCATGACCGTAGTTTGCACAGCTCACGGCCACATTGGCTTCTCCTCCACCCCAGATCACATCAAATGAATCAACCTGCACAAAACGGTGGCAGCCGGCAGGCGAAAGTCTCAGCATAATTTCGCCGAGGGTTACAATTTTGCTCATCTTACGATTGTATTGTATAGTTTGTTTAATAAGTTATTCGGTAGTCTGAATTGTGTCAGCACCCTTCTCGGCCATAGCCCGCTGATTGCGCAGGATGTGCACACGGTTCCACCACATCATTCCCATTGTGATTGCAACCAGGATGCCGGCTCCGATATATTTCAGATTTTCGGTACACTGGAATATCATCCATGCCATCGGGCTCGCCGCGAAGTCAAGGCTGCCACCCGCGAAACCGTCGGGAATATGCACGGCAGCATCGCCGGTTGCGGCATATACATCCTTGGCGGCAAGAGTGAACCAAGGCGCAAGGTTGGTGACCATGTACAGGCCGAGCACCATCACCACAACGCCTACAATCAGACTCTTGACAACATTGCCTTTGGTGTACGGGAGCACCAGCGGGAAGAAATAGAACATACCCGCAAGCGATGCCAGCGGAAGGAACTCGTTGCCGGGGAGAAGCACGGCAAGTACAAGCGTCAGGGGAATCAGCAGCAGCGACACCACCAGTGTAGTGGGATGGCCGATGACAAGCGCCGGGCTCATACCGATGTTGAGGCCCTCGGCGCCCTTGAATTTACGCGCGATAAGGCTGCGTGTGGCATCGCTGATGGGGCGCAGACCCTCGATGAACAGGGCCGTAACACGCGGAATCAGTTCCATCACGGCACCCATCTTGATGCCGAGACCGAGGATATAGGGAATCTTGTCGACAATCTCGCCGCCGGTCTTGCAGGTGAGGCAACCGATGCCCACACCCACTATAACACCGAGAAACAGAGGCTCGCCAAGCACGCCGAACTTCTTTTTCAGACCCTCGGCGTCGATTTCAAGTTTGTTCATTCCGGGAATCTTGTCGAGCCCCTTGTTGATAGCCCATGCGAACGGAACAAAACCTGCGCAGAATGGCTGAGGGATAGAGATGCCGTCAAGACCTTCGTAGAAACCCTGGAACTTCTTGGCAGTTATGTCTGCAAGAATCAGGGTGATGATGTAGCAGATCACGGCTCCGAAAAATCCCCATGCGAGCGAGTCGCTGGCGAAATAGATAACCGCGCCGATAAAGGCGAAATGCCAGTAGTTCCACAAGTCGATGTTGACCGTACGCGTGGTTTTGGTCAAAAGCATCAGCAGGTTGACACCCAGACAGACCGGGATGATGAAAGCACCTACCGCCGTGTTGTAGGCCACAGAGGCAGCCGCAGGCCACCCCATGTCAAACACTTTGAGTTTAAGGTCGTAGATGTCCACCACCTTGTCAAGCGCAGGGCCCAGAGCGGAAGTGAGCAGGGCCGTCACAATCGACAGGCCGATGAAACCCACGCCCACCTTCAGGCCGGCTTTCAGGGCATCGCCGAACTTTATGCCGATGCACACACCGAGCACAGTGAAAATCACCGGCATCATCACAGCCGCACCGAGTCCGATTATATATTTGAATACTTCTTCCATTTACGATTAATATTTCTAAAATTTGAATGTTTTGATTGAATTGATTGAATTGATTTAACTTATCAGTCTACATGCGCTTTCAGCGGCGAGGCCACGCGCCGTGCGGCAGCGTCGAGAATGGCATTCCATTCCTGCTCGCCGGCCACTCCGCCTTTGCTCCATCCGGAGCCCCAATAATAGGTGTAGGGGGTGCCGTCGGCATACGGTGCCGGAGCAAGAATGTGCCCTATGGCATCGCCGGCTGGCTCGGCAAGGGCGCTATACTTGAACGCATCGCTTTGCGGTGCCACGACGCCCACATATATCACGCCGTTGCCGTTGGCCGCATTCTCGGTTGAATCGGCATAGGCCATATAGCCGGCTTCGCGGTTCAGTGTATAGCCGTCGGGATTCTGGCGATGCACCACGATTCCGGGTGCCACGCGTGCCTCATGCGTCAGGCCACGGTAGATTACCTCTGTGCGGTTAAGCCATGCCCCGCGGTCAAGCGTGATAAGCCTTGATTCCACAACGGCCGTATCTCCGTCGACAGTCAGAGGCTTGTAGTCCAGACGCACAGTGAAACGCAGCGGGCCGTTGTCAAGGACTTCGTAAGTGTCCCAGCAATATGGATACACTATATTGCCGGCACTGTCGAGCAATGCCGCTGTGCCACCGCCGAGAGTGGGCCCCACGGCATACACGTCCATCCCGTTGCCGTGATCCACATGGAACGAAATGCCATGCTGGATGTCGTTGGCGAAGCGCTCCTCAAGCACCGGAGTAGACACACTTTTGGTCCAGATATCGTAGCCGAAGGCACGCTCGCCTGAAGCTTGAAGCGCAGGGCCATAAGCCCGATAGGCCGAACGGTCGTTCTCCCAGGCCACATCGTCCTTTCGTTCGGGGAATTTGCGTCCCCACACCAGAGTGTCGACAGGCGCAGGCTCTCCGGCCGAAAAGGTGTAGACCACCTCCGACGCGGCATCGGCCGTAACGGGGAATATCACCAGACTGTCGTAAGTAACCTGATACGGCACTTCGGCACCGTCAGCGTCAGTGATGACGAAGCGGTCGCCCACTTTGGCCAGCACATCCTGCAGAGGCACCTGCGCCATCTCGCCGCAAGCCGCCACATCAGCAGGATTCGCTATCGTGATTGTGTGTTTTTGCGTGCACCCGCCGGCTGCAAGCGATGCAGCCAGCGCGAGCACGCCGATTGTCTTGTTCATAATGCCAATCAACTTCATTTGGGTTGTTTGCCGATGTATGCCAGAATGCCGCCGTCAACATAAAGCACATGCCCGTTAACGAAATTGGAGGCATCCGAAGCCAGGAACACAGCAGGACCCATCAGATCCTCGGGGGTGCCCCAGCGGCCTGCAGGAGTCTTGGAAATAATGAACTGGTCGAACGGATGGCGGCTGCCGTCGGCCTGGCGCTCACGCAGCGGGGCGGTCTGCTCGGTGGCGATATAGCCCGGGCCGATGCCGTTGCACTGGATGTTGGCTTCGCCGTACTCGGAGCATATGTTGCGGGTAAGCATCTTCAGGCCACCCTTGGCTGCGGCATATGCACTCACCGTCTCGCGGCCAAGCTCGCTCATCATCGAACAGATGTTGATGATTTTGCCATGACCCTTTTTGATCATTCCGGGGATAACGGCCTTCGACACTATGAACGGCGCTATGAGGTCAACATCCACCACGCGGCGGAAATCTTCGACTGCCATCTCCTCCATGGGGATGCGCTTGATGATTCCTGCGTTGTTCACAAGAATATCGATTGTACCCACCGTCGCCTCGATGTCCGCCACCATTGCCTTCACTGACTCTTCGTTTGTCACATCGCACAGATACCCTTTTGCCTCTATACCTTTCTCTTTGTACGCCTGCATGCCACGGTCAACAGTTTCCTGACGCGAGCAGTTGAACACGATTTTTGCCCCGGCTTTAGCAAATGCTTCTGCTATGGCCAGACCGATTCCGTAGGCTGCGCCAGTCACCAACGCGACTTTCCCTTCAAGCGAAAATTGATTCATCATGGTTGAAATTATTTATAGGTTATTATTGTAGTCAAACATAAAATCGAACGTACAACTGCGATCGACTGCCTTTAACCGGCCTAAATGCCATCTTTTACGTTAAGGGGGCACCCCGCCAGAGCTCTTTCATCATGGCGCGGCCTCACCGTCGTCGATTGTTTTTCAAGCTACAATGACCTGATTTTTTACCAGCATCATTCCAGTGTTTTTGTGGTGTACAGTATAGATTTTACAAATGTATTCATTTTTCGGGATTTTCCCAACTAATAAATACTCCCAATCGTCAGAAAATACTCAACCTACCCCCTCGATACATTGCATTTTCGACTATTTTAGCTTAATTTTGCATTCCACATAACACAAAAACAACCAACCTTAACATTGTCACATGGCAAATCTTGAAGTCAACATAGGCGCACTGAAATTGAAGAATCCGGTGCTCACAGCTTCCGGCACATTCGGTTACGGCGAGGAATTCGCCGATTTCATAGATTTGAACCGCCTCGGTGGCTTCATCGTAAAAGGCACCACTCTCAACCACCGCGAGGGCAACCCTTATCCGCGCATGGCCGAGACTCCATCGGGCATGCTCAACGCCGTGGGCCTGCAGAACAAGGGGGTGGACTATTTCATCAACCAGATTTATCCGCGCATCGAGCATCTTGACACCGAAATCATGGTCAACGTGTCCGGAGCCTCGGTAGCTGACTACACCGAAGTGTGCCACCGCCTCACTCAATGCCCGAAGATACATGCAGTGGAGGTGAACATCTCCTGCCCCAACGTAAAACAGGGCGGCATGGCATTCGGCACCACCTGCGAAGGAGCAGCCGAAGTGACACGCGCGGTGCGCAAGGCATGGCCGGGCACGCTCATTGTCAAGCTCTCACCCAACGTCACCTCCATAGCCGACATAGCGCGTGCCGTGGAAGCCGAAGGAGCCGATGCCGTCTCGCTGATCAACACACTTCTCGGCATGGCCATCGACGTGGAGCGCCGCCGCCCCTATCTCTCCACCATCACCGGCGGCCTTTCCGGACCTGCCGTACGCCCCGTGGCAGTGAGAATGGTCTGGCAGGTGGCCAAAGCCGTGGGCATCCCCGTGGTGGGTCTCGGCGGCATCATGAACGCACGCGACGCCCTTGAATTCATCATGGCAGGCGCCACAGCCATCGAAGTGGGCACAGCCAACTTCATCGACCCGGCCGTAACCGTGAAAATTGTCGACGGCATCAACGAATACCTCGACCGCCACAACCTCCCCGACCTCGCATCGATCCGTGGCATCATCTGATGCCAAACCAAATCATAGTCCGCGGTGTTACTACACTAAATAAAAGTGAGTAAAAACCGCCCGCTATGATTAACAAAACCGTTTCAGAAACCTTGCTGCAACGCCGCAGCATCCGCCGCTACGAATACGAACAAGTGTCGCCCGACGACATGCAGTTCATCTTCGACGCCATCCGCAACACCCCCACAAGCTACAACGCTCAGCAGTATTCCGTAATCGACGTAACCGACCCCGCGCTGAAACAGCGCCTTTACGAGCTGACAAACCAGAAGCAGATCAAAACCTGCTCCCACTTCCTTGCGTTCTGCGCCGACTTCAACAAGATTGCATGCGCCGCCGAAGCAAAGGGTACAACCATGCCTGAGATATACAACACCGCCGACGGCCTGATTCTCGGCACCGTCGACGCCGCACTGGCCATGATGAGCGCCGTAACCGCGGCATGCTCGCGCGGACTCGGCACATGCTGCATAGGCTACGCACGCACAGCCGCTCCCGACGACATTTCTGCCCTGCTGCAGCTGCCGCCGCACGTCTATCT
>DBFWRP010000113.1:0-1793 GCA_048222005.1 Muribaculaceae bacterium
ATCCACCACCTTACTGCCGTCCATATCGGCCCGCAGGAACTTCTCCATGGTGACATTGCCGGCAAATCCCGTGTAATCCGCGTTATACATGTTCACGATCAGCTGTGCGTCGTTGATGTCCACATCGCCGGTCATGTTCACATCGCCGGAGTAGTCCACGGTCTTCTTGCCGGTGCTCTCGTCAACATTCATAATGCTGACATTCTGCTTGACAGTTTCCGCATTATCACCGGAGATCACCAGATATGCCCATGCCTGATACTTTTCGGAGTAGTACATGGGGGCGGTATTCTCGCCATAGCTGCAGGTCAGATAGCCGTTGGTCTTGCCGCTGCAGAGGACGAGCCACATGGTCTTTGCGGATTCGCCTGTGCCCAGCTCCAGATATTTAACGACCTCATCCGCCGCAAAATCGGCCTTTTCGGTGTAGGCAATGTCGAGATAGAGCAGGCTGAAGCTTCCCTTTGCAGTATATGTATACGTCCACTTGTCACCTGCATCAACTTGCGCAAGAGGATTGATGGCGGCGGAGTCCAGACCGTACTTCACCGTATACGTACGTTTATCGTTCTTGGGAATACTAACAGTTACCGTCTTAGCCGTGTTGGGGATCGTAGCGGTGGCAGTATACACCGTTTCATCATTCTCCATAGTGTAGGTCAGCTCTGCGTCCGCCCAACCGTTACCGGTCTTAATAAGCGTCCATACATCGCTGCTCGCCTGCTTCACCGTGACGGTGATACTCTCACCCTTCACCATGCTGCCGGGGATGGTGTAGGTGTAAGTGTAAGTCTTGCTGCGTCCATTGCTTATAGTTAACTCTTTCGCCGCAAGCTCAACGTCACCCACTGTGACGACATAGGCAATGGTCGAATTGCTACGGGGCGAAGTCACCTTGAACGTCACATCCTCGCCTTCGGGGATACCATCATCCAATCCGGTGATAGTTGCCTTATCGGGATTGGTCACTTTCACTGTCACCATGGCTTTTTCTTTCGCGGCGACAACGATCTTGCCGGTAACGTACCGGCCCTCGATAGTGTAGCTATCATCGTTCTTGGTCACGGGGACAGAAATGCCGTCCACTGTAGCGGTGACGGTATATGCCTTACCGTCGGTCACTTTAAAGGTATAATCCTCGCCTGCGGCGGCAGAGCCCGCGCCCTCGAAGCCCTCGGGCAGTGTGACGCTGTAGCCGCCCACCGTGACGATGGTAGTCAGGTTGCCGGTCTTGGCCAGCGGAGCATCCTTGTCGATGGCGTTGGCCTTATCGTCGATCTTGGCGTTGGAAATGCTCACGTCCGCCGTACCGATGGCGGAAAAAGTCTCAAAGGTCAGCTTGAACGCCGTGTCACTGCCATTGATGGCATCGTGGCTCGTTCCGGCGATCCTCAGCTCGCCGTTACCCAGCTCGGTCACCTTCGCATCAGCGGGCGCGATGCTCTTGTACCGCAGCTTTGCTGTGTCATAGGTCACGGTGAAGGAATAGGCGTTAAAGGTGTTGGACGCGCTATGCGTCCCGTCGGCCTCGGTCAGATGCACGGCCACAGGCACGATGGTCTCGCCGTTCACACCGGCGCTGATGCTCTCCGGCACGCTGACCCGATAGCCCGGCGCAGGAGGCGTGATGGTGACGGTGAGGGAAATCGGATCAGTATTTGCGGTTTTATTTTCGTCCTTCAGCATAGAAGAAACGACCTGTGCAGAAAACTCTGCATCACCTTGAATATCCTGTTTTGCAGTAAAGGTGATCGTTGCGAATTTTCCCGCTGCAATGGGACTATCGACAGTCG
>DBFWRP010000114.1:0-1510 GCA_048222005.1 Muribaculaceae bacterium
GGTGTTGTTGATAACGATGTTGCTCGTTGTGGTGCTGCCGTCTGCATTTACGGGAATCTTGTACTCGAATGCATCGTACAGGCCTGCGGGTGCATCGCCGCCCTGGGTGAGAGGACCCTGTGCGGGGATCTCATTGCCGAATGCGGTTGCATCTGCATCGAGAAGCATCTGGTAACCGGAACCGTCGCTGAATACATCACCTGCGGTGAGGCTGATGGTAGCGGTGGTTGCGTTGGGATCACGATACCTTGCTTTTACAGTGATATCGGAGTAAACGGGTGCGCCGTTGTAGTCCCAACCGGTGAACTCGTAGCCCTCATGTGCGGGAGCTGCGGGGAAGTCGGCTTCGTCAAGGACGGTGCCTGCTTCAACGGTGTAGCCGCCGGGGATGGTCTCGTTGGTGAGGCCGTCAACGAAGGTTACATTATATTCGGGAACTTCGATGGGAGCAACGGGCATGTTGTTCTTGGTGTAAAGAACGGTTACTTCTGCGCCGGTGCCGATGGTGCCGCAAAGGGTTGCTGCGCCGGTTGCGGGATCGATAACGAAGAGCTGACCTTTGTCGGTTTCAACCTTGGAGTACTGTGCCCAGAAGAGCTGGTTGGTGTTGTGATCCCAAACAGTGGACTGAACGTACTCAAGACCATGGCCTGTTCCGCCGATCGCGGTGCAGTTGCCGTTGGTGAGGTTGATGGAGTAGAGAACAGCATTGTTTGCTTCGTAGCTGAGACCGTATGCATTGCCGCTGCCGTCGATTGCAAGGGTCATGATGGTTTCAGCACCTGCATTGAGAGCAGCAACTTCGGTAAGCGTACCGGTTGCAAGGTTTACGGTGTAGATGGAACGACCGTCTGCATCGTTTGCTGCGATAGCGTACATTTCGCCTTCTGCATGGTTGTATGCCATAGCAACAACAACGCGGCCCGCGCTGGTGCCGGGGTATGCAACCTGGTGGGTGTCAGCGTTCATGATGTAGAAGCGAGTGTCGTTGGTGTCGCTGTCATACATGAAGCCGTATACATTGCCGCCTGCGAATGCGCCGCCGAAGGTGGAGCCCATTGTGCCGAAGTTTTCGATAACGCTGGGATCATAATCAGCGAAACCGCCCCAAATGCCGGAAGTGCCTTCGGGATCGAATGCGATGTAGCCTTCAAGGTTTACAGTGGGCAGAGCCTCGGTTACGGTAACGGTTGCGGAACCGGAAACGGTGGGATCTGCAACGGAGGTTACGGTAACGGTGGTGGTGCCTTCCGCAACGCCGACAACAACGCCGTTTTCGTTAACGGTTGCGATTGCGGTGTTTGCAATGCTGAAGGTAACGTTCTTGTTGAATGCCTCTGCGGGGAGAACCGTGTAAGCAACGGTTGCCCTGCGGCCGGCGGGAACGGTTACGTTTTCAACTTCGATGGAGGTGGGAACTACGGGTGCGCCGACGTATACATTGTCAACGTTTGCATAGTCGCCTTCCTTATCAACGGAGCTGTCCTTCTGGTAGGTCCAGGTGATGGTG
>DBFWRP010000115.1:0-38634 GCA_048222005.1 Muribaculaceae bacterium
AAATCCAATTTTGGGAACGGACGGACTTCTGAGGTGTTTGAATGGCCCAAGCCGACACTGTCTAAAATGACTGCTTACACACAAATGGGGATGTGCCGAGACTCCCTTTTCAAAGAATTTACCCCTGCCACAGATAGTTGTAGCAGGGGTAAATCTTCCTATTTGGACATTGTCCCTCATTGAGCATATATATGGAATGTCCGGATACGGCTGTAAAAAGCTGCATCCGGACATTCCCCGAATAGCCTCGTGCTCCCGCGAGATGATCTCTTCGATTTTACCAAGGACGGTTTAAAGCATCGGATGGAGTAATCGAGAGGAAGTTTTTGGGGAATCGTATATGGCTATCAGTTTGCTTTAATCAAAGAATATCGAGAAATTCCAATATGTACCCATCATACGCATGGAGCCACCACTGGGCCAACAGACCGATTGACAATGTCCAAAACATCAATCCCCAAAACTTGACCGGGTCGCAATCCTTTCCGATAATATACACGACAAACAGCGAGATGAGGGCCAACACTCCAAGCAGCACAAGGATATATGAGAGCCAGATGATACCGACATTGGATTGTTTGTCCAAGCAAGTCATAAATGCTCCGAATAATCCGGATGCAATCATCAATACTACTATATAAGTGGTATTGCTATCCTCATCTTCGGGCATGTATCCTTGAATGAGAATCGTCAATCCAGAAAGTGCCGTCAAGACAAGAAGTACTACTCCTAAAATATATAACATACTAAAATCTGAATGAACAAATGCAATCACCAGTCCCAGTCGAACCGTTCGATATCCTCTTCGACAAGCAAATCACCGGACTGCACCTCGATAAAGGTCAGGTCGGAAATGGCCTTTATCGCATGTTTGACACCTTTATTGATTATAACCGTATCACCTCTGCCGACAACTGACATGACACCGTCGAGTACCAGTTCCCCCTCGCCATCGATGAACGTCCATACTTCATCGCGATGGCAGTGTACCTGATAGCTGATACACTTACCGGATTTGATTTTCAACTGCTTGGTAAGGGATTTGTAACCGTCGGGAAACTCCGCTGTATCGACCACCTTGTATTCGCCCCAACGACGCTCCTCGAACATCGGCCGACGTTGCAGGCGGTCAGCGTAAGTCTTGATGTTTTCGCTCTTGCCCTTGTCCGAAATCAGGATTCCGTCGTTCGATGCCGCGATAACCAGATTCCGTGCACCAATGCACATGATTGGCAGTTCAAGTTCGTTGATGACGTGCGTATTCCCGGATTCATCATCCATAACGACATTACCGATAGTATGTTCCGATAGTCCATCAGTCAGCGTGTTCCATGTGCCGAGGTCTTTCCACTCTCCGGCAAAAGGCACGACTGCGACCGACTGCGCTTTTTCGGCGACCTCATAGTCGAAACTGATTTTCGGGAACTCCCCGTAACGGGAACGGATTTCCGCAAACGTGTCGGCTTTGATGTATCGGGCCACGATATCCGTCATATACCCCAATCGGAAAGCGAATACGCCTCCGTTCCAGAATGCGCCCTCGGAAATCAATCTCCCGGCCGTCGGCACATCCGGCTTCTCGGTGAAACGGGAAACCCGGTATATTCCGGACCCGTCATTGCCGGGCACCGGCACAACATACCCGTATTTGGCTGACGGATAAGTCGGGCGGATACCCATCAGTACCAGTCCGGCCGCATCGTTTTTCACGGCATCCGCCATCCTGCGGATTGTCTCAAAATAACCGGCTTCCGTATAAGGGTCGCAGGGCATGACGATTACAACTTCATCTGCGGGGCATTTCCGTTCGCAGGCCAAATACGAGCTTGCAAGAGCAATAGCAGGGAAAGTATCCCGGCGCTCCGGTTCCGTAACTACGGGAATCCCGGCGCCAAGCTGGTTGATGACGACATCCCGCTGCGACCGACTCGTTGCCACGGTAATCGGGTCGCAGATACCGGCTTCCCGTAATTGCCGCACCACACGTTGCACCATCGACTCTTTCGAGCCGTCAGGCGCGGTCAGCAGCTTGATGAATTGTTTGGAACGTGTATTATTGGAAAGCGGCCACAGGCGTTTGCCCGAGCCGCCGGATAATAATATGATTTGCATAGATTATATCCTTTTATGAGTTTACATCACAATGTCAGGATGCGGGTGGAGCCGTTCTGTCGCAGGTTTTCGCCTATGTGTCGCCGGTGTCGTTCAGCCCGAGGGCGTTCAGCTTGTTGTAGAGGGTGGACTTGCTGAATCCCAGCAGCTTGGCGGCCTTGCGCTTGTTGCCGCCGGTCTGCCGCAAGGCGCTCAGGATGCGCTCCTTCTCCTCGTTCTCCCTTTGCAGGGCGAGGGCGACGGATTCCGCCTGCTCCTTCTCCCGCCGCAGTGCCTCCTCCCGTTCCACCAGCCGGTTGTGCGCCTCTATGGCGTCGGGACGGCTGCGGCGCACGAAGCCGCCCACGCTGTTGTACTGCAACCCCAGCCGGTCGGCGATGGAGCGGAGCGGCTCGGTGGTCGTCTCGTACAGCCGTACCGCCTCGCCGTACTTCTCCATGCTGCGGGCGAGGACCTGCCTGCCGTCCGCCAGCCGCGTCATGCCCAGACGGGCGGCCAGCTCCGGCTCATGCTCGCGCACATACTCGCGGAAGGTCTCGGGATGCAGCCCGAACTCCCGGGCCACCTCCGCAGTGGGGCGCCCGGTCTCTTTCAGGCAGGCTATGGCGCCGGCATACTTCGCGGCGGTGGATTTCAGGTACTGCTTCGTGCGGGAGAGGTCGACGGCCTCCCCCTCGCGGCACTCGTACCCGCGGTGCTCCACGATCAGCCTGCGGTTCCATATCCGCAGGTGGTTGCGCAGGCCGGTGACGGTGATGCCCGTGGCCTCCGCTATCTGACGGTGCGTCAGGGCGGTGTCGCGGTAGAGCCGCAGGGCCTCGCGGTACTTCTCCGTCTGTCCGGCCTTCGGCTCGTGGCGGGAGCCGTTGCCCGTCAGCGCACCCCGCACCTTGGCCCCCGACTTTGCCCGCTCGCGCTTGTCGGCACGCTTGCGCACGAGGTCCTTGTGGTAGAACAGCAGGTGCTCCCGCAGTCCGGAATACGAGAGGCCGTAGAGGTCGGCGGTGCGGCGTATGGTGTCGTCGGTGGTGCGTAGGTGTTCCACCGCTCCGGCGTACTGCTCCTTGCACCAAGGCTTGACACCCCGGTGCTGGTTGTCGTTCACGCCCAGCCTGTGGCGTTCCCGCTCGCGCCGCTCGATGATTTCGGGATAGTGGTTCCGCAACTGGCTGCCCAGACCGGAGGGGTCCAGGTGGAACATGTAGGCTATCTGCGAGACGTTGTACTCGATGTAGGCGATGTCGTCGCAGGCGCGGATGGCCTCGCCGTACTTGGCGCGGGAGGCGGCGGTCTGGCCGGAACGCTTGCGCAGGCGGGTCGCCGCCGCCTCTTCGGGCGCGACCTCCATGCCGTAGCGGGCGAACATCAGCTCGCGGTGGCAGGAATGGAGGAAAGAGCGGAACGCTGTGAACGGTACGCCCGTGCGGGCGCAGATTTCCCTCACCGGCAGGCCGGTCGTGCGGTACAGCTCGATAGCCTCGCGGTACTTCTCCTCCGTCTCCGGCCTGGGTGTTCTCATGCCGTGCTTCCGGCTTTCAGTCTTCTTTCCCATCGTGTTCCTGTTCCGTTGATGTTACGGGCCGTGATGACGGGCCGGGTATCTTTCGGATATGTACGGATGAACCGCACAGCGCGGCGGCCGTCTCGCGGTGGGTCACCAGGATGACCGTCCTGTCGCGCACCTGCCCGGAGAGGCGTGACAGCAGGAGGCGTTCCGTCTCCCCGTCCAGCGAGGAGGTCGGCTCGTCCAGCAGCAGTACCCTGCCGGGACGGAGCAGGGCACGGGCTATGGATATGCGCTGCGCCTGCCCCTCGCTGAGACCGGCGCCCTGTTCCCCGCAAAGGGTGTCCATGCCGTCCGGCAGGGCGTCCACAAAGTCGGCGGCGGCCGCATGAAGGGCCGCACGCAGCTCCCTGTCGGTCGCGTCGGGATTCCCCATCAGGAGGTTGTCGCGTATGCTGCCGCTGACAAGCGTGTTGCCCTGGGGAACATAGGAGAGGTTGCACCGCGTGAGCGGTGATACGGCGGTCTCCCTTTCCGTGTCGTAAAGCGTCACCCGTCCGGCGTCCGGCGACAGTAGGGCCAGCACCAGCCTTATGAGGGTGCTCTTGCCGGCCCCCGTCTCTCCGACGACAGCGGTCAGGCTGCCCGGGGCAAAGTCATGGCTGAAATCGTCCAGCACCCTGCGGTTACCCCCGGGATAGGCGAAGCTCAGGTGCGTCATGCGGACGCCCGGCACGCCGTCCAGACGGACCGGCGCTCCCCGCTGTTCCACGGGAACGGCGGCAAGCTCGGCCAGCCGTTCCGCCGAGGTGACGGTACGGATGAACGCGGGAACCTGACGGCTGAGGTCGACCATAGGACCCTGTATCTGCGAGACCAGCTGCAGGAAGGCGGTCATCACGCCGAAGGTCACCGTACCGTCGCGCAGGCCGTACACCCCCCAAAGGAAGGCCGTGGCGTAGCCCGCCGCGAAGCCGGCCAGCACCACCGCGCGGGAGAACGCCGCATAGTCAGCGCGCCGCATGACCTCATCACGCAGGCCGGACTGCAAGAGGAGCAGCCTGCCGACTGCCCGGGGCGTGAATTCCAGCGTGCGGACCAGTATGCGGTGTTGCAGGTATTCCTGCATGTGGCTCTGTATGCGGCCTTCGGCCGTGCGGATACGGCCGGAGAACGCCCTCATCCTGCGCATATAGGCCTTGCTGAGCAGCAGGGCCGCCGGCATGATGAACACGACGGCGCAGGCCAGACCCACGGACATGGATGCGAGAAGCCAGAGCGCACCGGCCAGCTGTACCGACAGTACCGTGACGGCGGGAACGCCCCGGCACAGCGTGTCGGTGACGGAGGCCGTGTCCTCGACCATCCGGTTGAGGATGTCGCCCGTATGCAATGCCTCGCGCCCGGTCAGGCGGCTTTCCATCTGCCGTTCAAAGAGGGCGCTGTTCAGCCCGTTGCGGAAACGGATTTCCGTGCGGCTGCCCAGCCGCGTGCCGGCCACCGACAGCAGCGGCCTTACCGCAAGGCACGCCACCAGCAGCGCGACAAGCAGGTCCATGTCGCCGCCCCGTCCCGTGGCCGCGTCGATAAGGCATTTCGACACCCACACCGAGAACAGGGAGACCCCGGCATGGGCAATCCCCGTCATGCTCCGGGCCATGACAGGCAGGCGGTATCCGCCCGACACACGCCACAGCCACCTTATGCAGTCACCCGTACTCATATTCCTTTTCATTTCCCTTTGTTCCCTTTCCCGCGCCTCCAACGCCTCCACCGGCGGCACAGGGCCAGGATGTACCTGCGGACGGGCAGCAGCCCCTTCCAGAGGCGCACCCTCCGCATCTCCTGCGGAGAGCGGCAGACCACATACCGCCCGTCGCGTATGATTTTCAGTACCGTGCCGCACACGTCCTCCGCCCGGCACAGCTCCGTGCCGCATACGTTTCCGTCCCCCATGAGGACGAAGGTGTCAGCCGCCGTTCCGTAGACGCGGTGCAGCACATAGCCCCTCCCGGGCAGGCGGGCCAGCACGATGTCGTCCACCCGCACGCTCCGGCTTCTTTGCAGGACCACGCAGTCACGGCCGCCCACGATGAAGGGGAACATGCTGTCCCCCTTGGCACGCAGTGTCACCGTATGCCCGGAGGAAAGCAGGGAAACGACATCGGCAAGCAGCATGTCGTTGGGCAATGTCATTTTATCTTCCTGTGTCATGGGATTATGCGGCCCGGGTACGGGCCGTAGACAAGAAGATTTCCTTCCCGGTTACGCTTAATCGGGAAGAAAATCCAGACAAAACAAACGGGCGGATTCAGTGCGTACAGCCGGAAATCTCACATTCCATGGCTGTGGTAAAAATCCGCCAGGGGGCATCTTAACTTGTCTTTCCACATCTTTTCGGGCAGGTGTCCGGCAGCATCGTATCCGTATCCGGTTATCCCTGTATCGTCCGGCAGTGAAAATGTAAGGAAGACGGACTCCTCCGCCTTCCTTACATCCCCCGCGTTTTTCACAAAGGGCGGGGAGGCTCTCTCATCTTCATGTCCGTCCCGCCGGATTCATCCGCAGGAGGGACACGGATGACCCGTGCGCTTTTCGCAAAGGGCACAGGGTACCAACATTCCTTTACTGTTTCCCAGCTATGTCTGTTTTCCGGCCGGAAAGCGGGAATATGCGGCCTGCCTGAAATCCGGCACCGTGACGGGCGGCCGGAAACCGGGTAGGATGTTACAGGGAGGGGCGGGATGCTATTCGCCGCGTGTGATAACCGCACGGCTCAGGCGCGGGTCGTTGTAGAACATGTTCTCCACGCCGCCCTTATAGTCGATGCGGAGCTGCTTCTCGCTGACATCGAACTCGTTCACCAGACAGTCATATACGTTCTCGGCACGTTCCTTGCTCAGGCGCTCGTTGCCCTTGCGGTTACCCGTACCCGAGTCGGCATAGCCGGTGATGGTATATACGGCATCCGGGTCGCCCGACTTGATGATTTCGGCCAGCAGTCCCAGGTTGGCGCGCGCCTCGTTGCTCAGCTTCGTCTTGTTGATCTGGAAGATGACGAGGTTGGCGGCGGCAATCTTCTTCACGATGGTCTGTGCCTTCTGTCTGTCGCCGTCGGCAAGGGCCTTCTTCAGACGCTCGTTCTCGGCGCTCATGTCGTTCAGCTTGGAGCGCATGCCCTCCAGGTCACCGTAGTTGTAGACATAGCGGGTGACGGTCTTGCTGCGACCCCAGCCGCGGTTCTTGAACTTGTAGGTCAGGCCGATGGTGGCGGAGAGGTTGCCCTCGCCGAAACGTCCGCCGCCCTCGCCGTCGAAACGGTCGTTGACGAACATGCCGCGCACGTCGAGGTTCAGGTCAAGCGCGTCGGAGAGGCGGAAGCTGTTGAAGACGCCGACATTGGCGCTCACCTCCTTGGCGGAAGGCGAATCGTACACGCGTGCCCAGCCGAGACCGGCATACGGGCTGCAATTCCACACTCGTTTCGGGTTGTAGCCGCAAAGCAGGTTGGAGAGATTGAACAGCACGTCGGCATGGAGATTGCCCATGTTGTATTCCGACTCCTCCAGCCAGTGGGGGGCGCCGCCGCCCTTCACGGGGGTACCGTTGCCATGTGCCGAGTCCTCGTTACCGCCCGGGTGCTTGGTGGCGCCCTTGCTCTTCAGACCGCTGTACATGAGGCGTACACCGATTCCGGGTGTGAACCATTTGCCCACGGCCACATCCAGTGCCGGCGCCAGACGCTTGCCGAATGACTGCTGCTTGTCGTGGTCGCCGAAATAGATCTGGGCACCGGCGCCCGCGCTGATGAACCAGTTGTCCCAGAAACGGTTGGTCTCCACCTTGTACTTGTCCGTGCTGTACTCTACCTTTTCCTCCACTGCTTCGGAGGTCTGTGCGAAGGCCGGACAGAGAGCCAGGGCACATACGGCAGTTAAAATGTTTCTCTTGTTCATATCTGTTAATTGTTAAATAGTTGAATTCCAATATGATTATTTTTGAAGCATGCCTTATTTCAAATTATTGATGGCGGTATTCATGTTGGTCAGACGCTCGGTATAGCAGGCCTTCATGTTCTCTATGACCTTGTCATAGTCCAGACGCTCGTCGCCGCTGAAGTCGATGTACCAGCTGTATCCGGTACGCTCACGCGACTCTATCGGCCATATCCGCTGGTTGTAAGTGTCGGAGAGCCTGTTGGCCTCACCCAGCCTGTCGATGGTGGCGGTCACGCCCTGCAATACGGAATACAGCGTCTGCCAGCGGCTCTTGACCGTGGCCCTGAACGTGGCGTCGCCAAACAGCAGCGGATACCACATGTAGGGCGCATCGCCATCGTTGCCCCCGGTGTAGCTGTACTGCGTGTAGAGCAGCGTGTTTGTACCGAACTTCAATGAACTGTGACCGTAGCCGCTGTTGATCGCATTGATGTTCGCGATGTTGGGGAAGGTCTGGTAGTCGAAGTCCCACACGGGTCCGGCGCAGAGCTTGCCGGTTCCGTCCTTGTACATGTACACGCTCTTGGGGTGGCGGTACTCGTTGTTCATCGTCAGCTCCTGCACTATCCAGTAGTCGATTACCGAGTTGATGTCGAGTTTCTCGTAGGCCGCCGTATAGTTCTTGTCATGCAGCTTGTTCTCGATGTCCTGTACCCAGTTCTTCACATAGTTCCATATCGCAGTGTTTAACTCGTCCTTGCTCTGGCAGGGCAGGTTGTAGTACGAGGTACGGAACTTGTAGACCTCGTCGTAGTTGTCGTCGAACTCCAGCAGGTAGCCGCAGTTGTCGGTGGTGGGAGTTCCATCTTTCTGAACATCCTCGTAGCAGTCCTGTATGGCCAGACGGTTCTCGTCTATCTTTATCTGCTCGCACAGGAAGTAGTTGCCCACATGCACGCCGTTGAGCACCAGCTCCACGCTCTTGCCGTGCGGTTGCCAGGGCAGGCCGGGCGCATCCGTGCCGCTGAAAGCCGCGCGCACCTTGTCGGCGATGTCGAAGGCCACGCCGTTGCGCATCAGCGAGCGGTCGATCCAGTTGGCCAGCAGGCACCAGCGCTTGTGCTTCTTCATTCCGAGGACTTCCGTCTTCGATGCCAGCTTGATGGCAAGGGGCTTCTTGGGGAAGTTGCTCGTCGAGTTTCCGCGCAGGCGGAAGCCGCAGTTCATCTCCTCCAATGAGGCGGTACCGTTCTCGTAGATGGCGATGCGGTCGGTCTCGGTGAACTCGGCGCTCTTGGCGGGCACCGTCATGTCGAGAAACTGCACCGAACCGCCGGAGTTGCCGGTCATCACCACCACGGGAAGGCCCGTGTTGGTCACCGTCACCACATAGTCGCGGCTCATGCCTCCCGCTGTCACCGTATAGGTCACGGGCGAGCTGAAATCCTGCGCGCTCACGCCGCTGGTCTGCTCCGCACCGTCCACCGTCACAGTGGCTCCTTCGGTCACGGTGAAGGTCGGCACGAGGGTGAAGTCATAGAGATAGGGTATGCACCCGCTTATCTCGCCTTGGGGATTCCCCTCTTCGGTGGTGACGGTCAGTTCCTGCCCCGTCACGCTTCTCACCGTGGTTTTGCTGCCGTCGTAGTAGGCCTCCCTTGCCAGAATCTTACCCTTGTTGCGGGCGGCCTCAAAGCCGAACGTGAGGATTTCCGGCTCTTCACCGGCGGTGATGTCCTCTATCGTCAGGCCGTTGTCCTCCACCGTGGCGGCGGCGAGGTGAAGCGGGATGTCATAGCAGCCGCCCGCCGCGAGGTCCTGCCGGGCCGTCACCCTGAAACTTATCCGGTGCTTGTCCGTGGCAAGATGTATCTGCAATGCCTGTCCGCTCCTTATCACGGGGGCGATGCAGGCATAGACTTCCACCTTGCCGGTAAGCGCGGGCTCGTCGGTCAGGTTCACTGCCAAAGAGGCAACGGCCTCGCCATCCACGGGAGAAAGCCCAGCATCGAGGTCGGTCAGGTTCATGGTGAACTCACCGGCCCAAGGCTCGGCCTTTCCGTCGCTCTCCTCCGGCTCTTCCACATGAATGCTCACCAGACGCTCGTCGGTGCTGACGCCATCCACGCCCGAGGCGTCCACCTCGAAGCGGAGCATGGCCACCATAGGGCGGAAAGCGAAGTGCCACGCGTCGCCGCGCCGTGTCACCGTGGAGCTTGCCTTGATGTCGTTGGCGGAAATGGAGGCCGCGCCGGTCCAGTATTGTTCGACGCCGACTGTCACGGGTATGGCCGCCGCATCCGTGGCATCTTCCCGGTAGGGATAATAGGCATAGAGCGGCGTGTCGCCCGATGTCACCTCACCGGTGAAGGTGGCGGTGGCGGCGGGTTCGGTATGGGTTCCCTCGAACGGGGCGTTGGCGGTCGACTTGCCGAACACGCCGATGCAGTCGTCGACCGACCAGAGGATGCCGGTGACACCGGTGGTGGAGCCGGCATCGTCGATTTGCGAGCGCGAACCGGCCTGTGAGCATGGGGCTGTTTCCGCCGTTATCTCAATCCGTTGTTTTCCCCCGGACAGCACATCGGTGTCGGCACACCCCGCCGCAAGAACGGTGATGAGTGCCGACAACAGGCAGCCGGAGGAGTATTTCTGTATTCTCATGTCTTTTTAAAGATTTGTAAGTAATGTCGATGCGTTCCTATTCCACGCCGAAGCCCACGCCCTTGTCGGTGTAGCTGCTGTCGTAGGAATTGCCGCCGGTGGAGCCGGAGGTGGAACCGTCGCGCACGCAACGCACGCCGTAGGCATTGAGATTGTACGACGAATACTTCGTCTTGACCGTACCGACGACTCCGGCATTATACCCCGTTCCCGACAGTCCTTTGTCAGGCTCGGTATAATTACCCGAACCGGTAAGCCAATAGAAATGATAAAGATGCATCGACATGGCACTGTAGTCATTGATGTCGCTTGTACTGAGCCAAAGGTAGGAGTTCAGGGCATAGTCGCTGCGCTTACCGGACGGATTGGGGAACCTGCATCCGCCCATAGGATAATATCCGCCTTCGGTATCGTCCCCGGTCTGCCGGAAGTAGATGCCGTAACCGAAGATCTTACTCTTGTTGTCGGAGGTATTGCAGGCGAATCCGATGCGGTTCCGGTGGATACCCTTGGGCAGCCAGCGTTCCGTAGTGCCGGACATCTCCGTGCTTACAATACATTGGATGTAGTCATAAGTAAGATTCGGTACCGTCACACCGTCTATCGTGCGAAATCCGGTGACTCCTTTCATTTGGATATCGGTTCTATCCGGCGTGATGAAACGGGTGAAAGTGGCGCTGTTCGCCACACGATAGCCTACAGGAGAGGGGTCGTAGATGGTCTTGACATCCGTCCATCCTCCGTCGGTGACGGTCTTTTGTGAGGAGTCGCCCCACAGGAGTCGGTTGTCCTCGCCCAGCCAGCTCGAACAGTCGCCTACGGCCGGCTTGTTGATGATATAGCCGGGGCGAAGCACCGATGCGGCAATGGTGGCTTCGGTAAGGGTGGCGGGCTGCCACACGGGATAGGAAGAAACGATATCCGTCGCCACGCCATCCACATAATAGACATCGCTGTTGGGAATCGGGTCTTTGCGTCCCCACTGGTAGAGCATATAGCCGCATACCTTGCGTTCCGCTTCGTCGGTACGGACGGTCTGCAAACGTTCGTCTTCGGTACTTGGGGATGCACCGAGGTTGCGGTCCATGATGGCGAACGAGCTGCCTGACTTCGTGGTGATGACATTATCCTGCGGCAGCGTGTCGCCGGTGCCCCAGATGTGCCAGCTCCACAGGATGTCGCCCGTGCATCCGTCGCCGCTGTAGACGGCAATCAGGGCGTTGCCCGTGTTCCCGGTGGCGGTGTAGTACACCCGTCCGTCGTCGGCAAGGCGGACGCTGCCCTCGTCGATGAAGCCCTGCGTATCCTGCCACAGCACTTTGGCGGACTTCGGATTTATCTTCGACGAGGTGACATGGAAGCCGGCGCCGGGGATGATGCCCTTGTCGCCGTTGCCTATCTGACGGGCGTAGAACGAGTGCTCGCCGGCGGTGGTTATCATGTAGCAGTTGGCGGTCTCCTCGCCCGGTTCATCGGGTTCGTCAACATCCTTGATGACGACACCGTTGTTGGCGAGCACCGTGGCGTTGAGCGGGACATCGTAGAACGCGCCTCCCTCCATCGTGCCAAGCAGCGTGGCGGTGAAGGTCGCGACATGCCGGTCGGTGGTGATGACGAAGTCGAGGTTGGTGCCCCCGGTGCATCCGGGAGCTGCCACGGCGTATGCAGTCACCTGACGGGACAGGGCGGGCCGCCCTGCCATGTCGACCGTCAGCGTGGCGGCGGCATCGACCGGCGTCAAGCCTGCGTCAGGGTTGTTCAGGTCGCAGGCGAAGGCTCCCGACAGGCTGCCAGTGCCGGCTGTCATCCCTATCGACAGCAGCGTCTCGTCGGCGGCCAGCCCGCTGACTGCGGAAAGGTCGATTTGCAGACGCAACAGCGTGACCATCGAACGGAAACGCATGCGGTAGGAACCGTCGGACTGCCGTTCGGCCGACGAGGACGCCTTGAAGTCGTAGGCGGCCACCGAAGTGACATCGGAGTAGGTCTGCACAGCGGGGATATTCACAGGAACGGCCGCGGCGTCGGCCGCACCCTCCGTATAGGGGTAATAGGCTGTCGACGGGGTGCCGGAGAAGGTGCCGGTGTCGGAGAAGGTTGTCTCGTCGGCGGCAGTCTCATTGGCGGATGTGAAGCATACGTTGGACTGCGATGCGCCGAATACGCCTATCCTGTCCCCCGGACTCCATTGCATCACAAGGCTGCCGTCGTCGGCGATACCGCCCACCTGCGAACGGGAGGAGACGCCGGAGAGTCCGGCGTTGACCGCCCGGATTGCCGTCAGGGGTTGTGCGGAGGGCATGTCGCCCTCCGCCGTACAACCCGAGAATGCGGCCGCGGCAAGCAAGCCCGACAGCAAAATCGTTATCTTGGATTTCATAAAACAGTATCTGATTGTTTATTATTTGATGATCGAACCGCCGGGACGGTAGGATGAGTCATGGGTGGCCTGCGGTGAAGCGGACGGTTCCACGTCGCGGACAGGACGGATTCTGAAATTTCCAGAATAATCACCATAGAGAGTCATATATGGATTCCCATTATAGGTATCTATCATAAATGGGTTCTCCTTTCCTGCTCCTGTCGCGGTAAAGAATGTACTCGACGCATAATGAGTGCCGGTCGTAGGCATACCCAGTTCGCTCCAATATCCCAGCATCAGGACCAGCTCGCGCTGGTTGGGCACGCGCCACTGTCCTTTGTCTTTGCCGTCGGCATCCTGCGTATAGTTGGCGGCGGCGAGGTTGACCAAAGCCTTTATCTCACCTCTGGTAAATTCAGACTTATCGGATGCCTTTGATATAGTCGGGGTGAAAGTATAATCTCTATTGTTATTATTAACACCATTAGGCTTACAGTCAACCTGACATATCTCACTTCCATTGACATAAACAGTAAAGCTGAAAGAAGAATTATCTGTGGTTGCGCTAACCACGTAGCTGCCGTTGCTACTGGTTATCGTGTAACTGCCGGAGACCGTTAAAGAAGCATTTTCAGGCAGATTTGTTATGCCAAGGTTGACAGTATAAGTATAAGTACTATTCCCTATATAGCCTGATCTTCTTACCGTTGACGATTTTGCCGATACATTCACATTAGAGGCTTTAATCTTCAAATCGCCTGAAGCCACCTCGAATGCCAACGGAACAGCGTTACTATACTGACGCTCTTTATGATCTGCTGTATATTCTCCTGTCATTATTGAATTACGGACACATGAACTCGACAGGCCGGATAGCGTGATTATTTTACCGTTGCATGTAGAGAACGTTGTCGGTTTTTGGTTGTACATGCCATTGTTCAGGTTTCTGATGCAACACATGTCAAGATTATTATTATTATTATTATTGCCGAAAGACGCTCCCTCGATAGCCCACCATACTGCCGAGTTACCGCTTGAACTGGTGTGAAGAAGGCCGGCAGGGCCTTCAATATCAGCAGAAGTTGCAGAACTCAAATTTGAGGCATTGTACGGACGATATGCACCGAGGTTGTTATCGCCCAGCCAAAGAGCGATGCACTGGTTTCGGGCAGGCACATACCACCTCAGTTCGTCGTCCGAGATTTTGCCGTCGTCGTTCGTGTCGCGGTTGCGTGACATGGCGGCCAAGTAAGAGTAATTATAATTGCCTGAGAAGTTGAATTTGACATCGGCTTTGCTGCCTTCATTAACCGAGACTACCCAACCGGCGCTGCTGTCGTAATTATTGTTTTTGTTGTTAATCAGTTTTTGGGTATTATTCCAGCCTTCGTCATTGGTTAACCCGGTCGGGGCGGCATCGCCTCTCTTCACATAACTCCACTCGTTGTTTTTCTCGATACCGAAAGGATTGCTGACAGAGCCGTCGGTGGGGTAAACGGTCCAGATAGAGGCCTGCGAGAAGGAGATGATAGTATTCTCCACCACGGAACTCTTGCCGTCGACACTGATGTGCTTTGTGGTACAGATGTTCATCGCACGCCCGCCGGAATAGTTGACAAATTCACTTAACTGTGCATTACCGCCGGTGGGATTCTCGGTATAGAAAAATTCGTCGATATAAGCCGTAGTGTATAAATTTCCATCCTTGATAATGAAGTGCTCACCGGTGTTGTCACGGTCGCTTGTAGAGCCATTCAAGTTGCTGATTTCTTTCAGCAGTCCGTGCACATCGGTACGGACGGATTCATCCAAGCCGCCGAATTTGCCGAAGGTAAGGTCGTCGAGAACATCGCCGGACTGTGGCTTCGTGAAGTGAATCCATTTATAATCCTTGGAGTCGTCGCCGACAGTCATATCGGCGCTGATGCCATCTGTTGTACGGCTGTAAGGCGTTTTGACATAGAACATCGGATTTTTGAACTCATCGACAGGTATTTTCAGCAACACCCTTTCAAAATGGGCATCCAGGTCGAGCTTGATGGTACCGTCGTCCATGCGGACAAGGTCGCCCTCGGCGCCCGGCTGCGTTTCATCGTCAAAGTTCTTGGCTTCAGCCTCGGTGATGATGTTGTTCACACCTGCGACCTTGACATTGTAGGTGTACTTCACATTGCGGCGGATGGTGAAGTTGTCGATGCCGCCACGGTCAGCGTTGAAGTCTCCCAGCTGGATGGTATATTTCACGTCACCGTCGTATGTGGCGGTCTTGTCAGACGCATTTCTCGGGCCGTTGTAATGGCCTTCGATAACGATGTATGTGCTATTTTCGGGCGCATACTTGAACGTTTCGTTGGTTTTGCTCACGCGCTTCTCACGCATCTTGACCTCCGTAAAGACCTCTTTCGTCTTCTGCACGTTTTCCGGCATATAGAACTCGAAGCTGTTAGGAGTGTTGTCTGAAAAAGCCAAGTTCTCAAAGTCGGAGAAGCTGTTGTTGCCCTCGTAGGACAAATTGCCGGGCTTGGTGCCTTGGCCTCCTTCCCAGCCTGAGCGCTCCATGAGCGTTGACGACTGCGAGTAGTTGTAGATGCTGTAGCGTTCGGGAGTGAAGGTAATGCCGTTTTCTGTACTGATATTGAAAATCACCTTGGCTACGGCGCGGCGCAGATGCACGCGGGTTTCGTCGGTAGTGCCGAAGGAGTTTTTACCCTCGTTTATCGTGATGCTGCCGTCATTGCGGCCATATATGCCGGTCATGGGCGTATTGTTAACGATATCGAGGACGTTGGCACCGGACTCACGGGCAAGTATCGCGTTTTTAAGCTCGTCCAGCGACTTGGAGGCGTATCCTTCGGCGTCATACGAGCAGAAGCCGTTCTGCCAGTTGGCCAGCGCATAGAGGTAGTATTCGCCGCTCTTGAGTTCGTTACCGTTTGAATCGGTATCTCCCGGAGATATGGTTACCGTATAGAGACGGTTGGATTCATCTTCACTATCACTGCCGATTGAATATTGGCCCAGCTGGTCGATAACCCTTGCAAAAGCAGGTTTAGAAGTGTCCGACTTCTTATAGAAGAGGAACATCAGCTGGTTGAGGGCGGTTTCCTGTTCCACCCCGGCTCTCGTGACCACCGCATCGTTCAGATCCGGCACCACCATCTTGAATGTCAGCGAAGCGGGAAGCCCCTCTTTCACTCCTTTTTCCGCGATATCATCGTCGGAACAGGCCACGAACAGCAGGCAGCCCAGCAGCATCGGGAGGGCAGCCCTGACATAATTCTTTATCGTTCTCATAGTCGTTTCTCCTTTCCTTTATTCAAATGTCACATCATTGTCAACCGACACCCATTTGTCGACTTCAACTTCTGGCTTTTGTTCTGTCTTAATGGGCTGTGAAGCACTGCAAAGGCTGTCTTCCAGTTCCACCTGAGTCCTCTTGGTCTCGGGTGCCTCGTAGGATTTCAAATCCGTTTTCTTAGTCTCGTTCATATTCTTTATAGTTTAAAAGTTAATGTATATCATTTCTTTTTCCTGTGTTTCCCGTACCCGTATCCATAGCCATATCCGTAACCATACCCATATCCGTATCCGTACCCGTATCCACGGTGGCGGGGGTCCACCCCGTTGAGGATGAGGGCCATGTTGCTGAGCTTGTTCTCGCGGTACAGCTCCTCCATGTCGGGCAGCTGCCGGCGGTCGAGCCTTCCGGCGCGCACCACGAAGATGGTGAGGTCGCTGATGCGGTTGCTGATGGTGGCGTCGGCCACGACACCCACCGGCACGTTGTCGGTGATGATGTAGTCATAGCGCCGGCGCAGCTCCGCCACCAGCTCGTCCAGGCGGCTGTCCATGAGCAGCTCGGCGGGGTTGGGCGCCACGGTGCCGGAGGAGATGATGTCGAGGTTGTCGTGCCCGGGGGCGGCATGTATGATGTCGTCCACGCCGATGCTGTTGTCGGCCAGGAAGTTGGTCACGCCCGCCGGGTGCCTGTGGAAGTGGCGGCTCAGTGTGCCCTTGCGGATGTCGAGGTCCACCAGCACCACCTTCTTCTTCGTGAGCACGAGGCTCATGGCGAGGTTGCGGGAGATGAACGTCTTTCCGGCGCCCTCGTTGAACGAGGTGAAGGTGATGACCTGCATCGGCCTGTCCTTCTTGGCCATGAATGCCATGTTGGTGCGCAGGATGCGGAAACTCTCGGAGAGCATCCCGTCCTCGCCGTCCTTGGCGACGCCCGTGCGGGCGGCCTCCTTGTCCTGTGGGATTTCCCCGAGGAAGGGTATGCTGACCGCGCCCTTGAGGTCCCTGCGGCTGTGCACGCGGGTGTCCATGAAGAGTATCATGAGGAACACCACGCCGGGCACGGCCAGCCCGACGAGCACCCCGAGCAGCAGGATGCGGTTGCGCACGGGCGAGACGGGTCCCGCGGGTCCGTCCACGCTGTCGATGGTGCGCGCGTTGTTGTCGGCCATAGCCTGCGAGAGGGCGTTCTCCTCGCGCCGGTTGAGCAGGAACATGTAGAGCGACTCCTTGATTTTCTGCTGGCGCTCGATGGAGAGCATCTCGCGCTCCTTGGTGGGCACGGTGGTGAAGCGCGCCTGTGCCTGCGCCTGGCGGCTGCGGGCGTCGTTGCGCTTCATGTTGATGCCGACGATCATGTTGTCGACGGCTCGGATGATGCTCTGCCTCAGGGCGTGTATGGTGTTGTTCAGCTCCTCCACCACGGGGTTGCTGTCGCTGCTGTCGTCGATGAGCTTGTCGCGCTTGAGCTTCAGGGCGTTGTACTGGCTGATCTGCCCCTCGATGCCGGCGTCGCTGATGCCCGTCCCCGAGGGGATGAGGTCGCGCTCCCGGGTGGGGTCGGTGAGGTAGTCCTTGATGAACCGCGCCAGCCTGAGCTGGGTCTCCTGCTGCTGCGCGTCGGCGCTGTAGGCCTGCTCCTCGCCCGTGTAGCGTCCGGCCAGCGAGCCGATGTCCATCACCTGGTTGTGCTGCTTGAACGACTCCAGCTCGGTCTCCACGCCGCCCAGCTCGCGCTCGATGATGATGAGCCGCTCGTTGATGAACTCGGAGGTGTTCACCGCCACCTGGTTCTTGTCGTTGATTGCCTCCTCGTTATACACGTTGACCAGCGTGTTGAGCACGTCCTCGGCGCGCCTGGGCGAGGCGTCCTTCAGCGAGAGCACGAGAATGGAGGACTCGTCCTCCTCCTGGCGGATGCCCATGCTGCCCTGGAACCGCCCGGCCACGGCGTTCAGCGGGTTCTTGGTGACGCGTATCTCGCGGCCCGTCCACGACTTGCCCCAGTGGTCGGTGCCGGTCACAAGGATGCGCTCGTCGCCGACTTTCAGCGTGTCGTTGAGCCGCACGTCGTAGGACTCCTTCGCGCCGGGAAGCCCCTCGAAGGCGGACAGCGTCACGGTATTGCCGCTGCGCGGCGTCACGGCGAAGAAGATATGTCGCTCGGGCATCACGTTGATGAAGGAGACGCTCACCGGCGAGAGGTTGTAAAGCTCGTCGGTGCGCAGGCCCTTCTCCATGCGGTAGTCCACGTCGGCGTGCAGGCGCTGCACCACCTCGCGCATCAGCCGCTTGGAGCGGAACTGCAATATCTCGTTGGCCACGTTCACTTTGTTGATGTAGTTGTCGTAACGGTCGAGGCCGGCCGTGGATGTCTTGTTCGACGGGTCCTTGATGATGACCGTGACCGAACGGAAGAACACCAGCGGCGAGGTGGCGTAATGGTACCATGCCAGCCCGCCGAAGACCAGTACGGAGAGCACGAACCACTTCCATTTCGACAACAGGTAGACGGACAGGTCCACAAGGTTGACGCCCTGTTCGTTCTTGTTGGATTGACTGTTGCTTTGCATGATTCGGAATATTGTGTGTTTACTTGGTTGCCCAGATGACGGTGCAGACCGCCGAGATGAGCGAGAGGATGCCGGTGGACACCCTCCATGCCTTGTCGCCGCTGTCCTGCTTGTTGTACTTCGGCTCGACATACACGATGTCGTTCTGCTGGAGGTAGAAGCAGGGCGACTGGAATACTTCCTTGCTGCGCAGGTCGTGCATGTACATCACCCGCTGTCCGTCCTCCTCGCGGATGACCGCCACGCGGTTCACGCGGCCCCGGGGACTGACGTCACCGGCACGGGCCACGGCCTCCAGCAGGGTGATGCGGTCGCCCTCGGCGGAGAAGGTGCCGGTGTGCCCCACGGCGCCCAGCACCGAATACTTGAAGTTGAGGAACTCAAGCGACACCAGCGGTTCCCTGATGTACCCGCCCGCGACGATGCGGTCGCGTATCAGGGAGGTCACCTCGCTCACCTTCAGCCCCTCTACATGGAGCTTGCCCAGTATGGGGAAGTCGATGTTGCCGTCCACATCCACGCGGTAGCCCCTGGGGGCGGACGAGGCGTTCTCCGTGACCGAGCCGCCGGCGTCCACGCGGAAGGAGCCGCCGTGCACGTTGAACGGTATGGCCAGTTCGGGGTTCTTGCTGCTCACGGTGATGTCCAGGCGGTCGTCGGTATGCACGACCGCCTCGTACCTGATATCGCAGGGGTAGCCGTGTCCCGGCTCCATGTCCTGCAGGTAGACGAATTTCTTCGAGGAGGCGCAGGAGCACAGCAGGAATACGACTGCCGGTAAAATCAAAAAATGGATCTTTCTTTTCATTGCTGTATAATTTGGTTTAATTCTTCAAGACAGAGCCGCGCGGCCTCCCGGTCGGGCAGGCATTCCAGCCGTCCGACGGGCACCAGCCCGGCCACCCGCACCAGGGTGTCGTGGAGCGCGTCCTGCAACCGCGCGTCCCGGCGGACGGCGGAACAGGAGGGCAGCAGGGCGGCGAAGGCCTCGGGGCCGCAGAGCGGGGTGAACCGGTTCTGCGGGGCCTGTTGCAGGCGGACGATTCCGGCCACGGGCGCACATTCGTTCCTGTAGCAGGGTGTCTTCCCGCTCCAGGGGGTGCCGTAAGCGGTCACCGTGCCGTCCTCCACCCGCAGCACGGGGTTGTCGTCGTTCAGCAGGCGGCAGCCCGGGAAGGCCTCCATCCACCGGCGTGCGTGCGTGCTCTTGCCCGTACCGCTCCGGCCGAGGAACAGGTAGCCCCGCCCCTCCAGCGAGACGCAGGAGGCGTGGACGGACACGGCGTCGCGGACGAGCGCGGCCTGTGCGTAGAGGATGCGCAGCATGGACGAGAGCGCCTCGCCCAAGTAAGGGTCCTCCGGCCGCAGGAAGGCTGCGGCGTTGTCGAAGACGGGGTCCGAGACCATCACATGCACGGCGGCCGAGGGGCCGTAGCTGATTTCCGTGCGGTATCCGCCGGGGGTGCGCAGCAGGCGCACATGCCCCATGTCGTTGGACGACTCGCCCAGCAGCTCCGCGTGCTCTCCGCCGCCGGCAAAGGGCAGCGTGGCGGCAAGCAGCCGGAAGATGCGTTCCCCTTCCGGGCACGCGCCGCACCGGAACGGGCGGAAGGAGGGCAGCAGCGCCTCCGCGTCCCAACCGGAGGGAAGGGAGACGGAGAACAGAAGTCCCGCCACCCTGAAAAAATATTCGTTTCTCATCTGAGGTTTCCTGTTATGAGTCTTATCGAGGTCCAGAACGCCTCCCCGCGCGCGTAGGCGCCGGAGAAGTCGCGGTGCCTCCAGAAGGAGAGGAAGGTGTGCAGCTTCCGCTCCCAGCCGGCACGGGAGGCCTTGGCCCGGGTCTTGCCGTACTGCCCGAAGTTGCCCCCCTCCAGCACGATGTGCAGCAGACGGGGGGATGTGCGCGCGTCCGTGCCGGCGTAGGGAAGCACGTCGCGGGGCAGCCCGAGGTGTTCCGTCAGGAACGTGTGGAGCTGCGCGCTCCATCCGAGCAGGCCGGTACGCCTGTAGGCGGCCTCCAGCTCCACGGGGGAGTAGCTCCCGCGCAGGGCGTGGTAGGCGCGCGCCATGTCGCAGAACTGGCGCAGGCCGACGCCGTGCCCCATTATATGTTTCAGCAGGTGGGCGTTGAGCAGCAGCAGGTTAGGCAGGGGCGCCGGCACGGGGAGTGACGCCCCGTCTTCCGTGCGGATGTCCGTGAACCCGTGTCTCCCGACCAGCGCGGAGAGGTAGCCCCGCAGCAGCGGGTTGTGAAGGTCGAACAGCCGGGTATGGTGCTCCACCTCCACTCCCTGCCAGCTGTAGCAGACGCTCCCGTCGGGCTGTCTCTCCGTCCGGCACCCGGCACGGCGCATCAGCTCCGCGGCCTCGCGCTCCTCCTTTTCCGAGGGGAAATAGAGGTCGATGTCGCCGCATTCGCGCAGCAGGGGGTGCCCGTAGAGGGCGGCGACGCCCTGGCCCTTCAGCAGCACGGGATGCAGGCCTTCGCGCCCCATCCGTTGCAGCAGCAGCCGCAGCGCGGCGTCCATACGCCTGTTCTTCCGCTCGATGCGGTCGGCCTTCGCCACCCAGTGTATCATCAGGGCGTCGGCGGGCAGGTACTCCTCGGGCAGGTGGTGCAGCCCGCGGAAGACGGTGCCGGCCACCGTCTGGCGGACCGACATGCGGTACACCTCCCACCACTGCGCGTCGGTGAGCGGGAAGGGGGACAGGTCGTCCGGCTCCCTTTCCCACAGCCCCGCGCGAAGCAGGCTGAACAGGGCCTTGTGTTCCGTGGAAAGATTCATGGAATCCGTTTCTCTAATAGGTTGTGTCAAAATAGTGATACAACCTCATTTTTCATATTATTACACCATATTTTGTAGGGACGTCGCTTTGCGACGTATAGTGAGCATTGCACATTGTCCGATCTGTTTACATCGCAAAGCGATGTCCCTACATTCATGTCGACTTCAACGGATTTACATACCCATTTCAAATGTCTTTGTCCTTCCGGTGCGTTTGTTCAGTCACCGGTGTGCCGCCTGACAAGCAGCCCCATCTTCTCCCATTCCTCTATCTGGCGCTCCACGTCGCGCAGGGCGCGGTCGTACTCGACATCGTAGGTCGAGCACAGCTCCTCCGCCAGTTCCCCCGTGGTACGGCAGCCGTCCTTGCAGACCGCCTCCCAGAGCCGGGCGGCGGTACCGTTCAGGCTGTACACGTTGGTCAGGTTCACGCAGCTGTCGGAGGCCTCCACGATCATGTGGCGGCTGCCTATCCTGCGGAGCTTCAGGTGCGGCTTCGGTATGAGCTTGATTTTGTCGCTTTCCATCCTGTCTCAGAATTTCTTCCCCGTGAGTATGGAGAACACGGTCAGGAAGATGATTTTCGTGTCGAGCCACAGCGTGCGGTTGTACAGGTAGTCCAGGTCCATGCGCAGCCTTTCGAGCATCTTCTCCATCGTGTCCGTGTAGCCGTTGTAGAGCGTGGCGGCCGAGAACAGGCCGGGACGCAGCTGGTAGAGCAGCGCGTAGGCGGGGTTGATGTACATGATCTTGTCCACGAAGAACCTGCGCTCGGGGCGCGGGCCGACGAAGCTCATCTCGCCCTTGAGCACGTTCCACAGCTGCGGGAGCTCGTCCAGATGGTGCTCGCGCAGGAAACGCCCCACGCGGGTCAGCCGCCTGTCGTCCGCACCGCTGCACAGCGCCGGACGGCCGTCGGACTCCGACGAGGCGATCATGGAACGGAACTTGTACAGCGTGAAGGTCTCCCCATGATAGCCCACACGCTCCTGCCTGAAAATGGCCTTGCCGCCATCCTCCCACTTGATGGCGATGTAGATGATGAGGAACAGCGGCGAGAAGACGGCCATGCCGATGACGCTCGCCATGACGTCCAGCACCCTCTTGGTGCGGCAGGCGGCCGGGGACATGACGCTCCGGTTGCATAGACCGTCCTCCAGGTCCTTCATCATTTCACTTGGGATAATTTTGGTTCTTTCCATAGTCTGGTATAAATCTCTAATACGTTGTCTATCATCCTTCCCTGTGTGAAGGTCTCGCGGTAGCGCCTCTCCGCTCCGGCGGCGAACCCGGCGTATGCCCGCCCGTCGCCGGCAACGGCCATGACTGCCTCGGCCAGCGCCCTCGCGTCCTTCGGCGGCACGTTCAGCCCCGAGACGCCGTGCCTGTTCACCCACGAGACGCCCGAATGGGGGATGTCGGCGGACACCACGGGCTTGCCGCACGACATGGCCTCTATCTGCACGATGCCGAAAGCCTCCGTCTTCTGCACGCTGCTCAGGCAGAAGACGTCGCAGGCCCCGTAATAGGCGGGAAGCTCCCCGTCGGGGATCCTGCCGAGCAGCCTCACCTTGTCCTCCACGCCCCGGGTCTCGATTTCAGCCTGAAGCTCGCACATCAGCGGGCCGGAGCCGCCTATCAGCACCACATAGTCGTCGGTCAGGTAGCGGGCGGCCTCTATCAGGTAGCGGTAGCCCTTGTAGGCCACCAGACGCCCTAAGGAGAAGATGATTTTCTTTCCGGGATACTTCCTCCGCAGCGCTTCCGCTTTCTCCGGGTCGGGAACGACCGGGTCGACGCCGATGGGCAGGCAGGCGGTCTTGTGCCGCACGCGGACGAGGCAGGGGGATTCCGCCGTATAGACGGGGGTCGTCCCCACGATAAGGTCGGCGCGTCCCAGCAGCCACTCCTGCAGGGGGCGGTAGAGCCTGAGCAGCGTCTTCTGCTTCTCTATGTCGCTGTGCCAGTGCAGCACCACCTTGCCCCTGTAGCCGGAAAGGAACAGCGCCAGGCAAGCCATCGGGTCGGGATGGTGCACATGGATGATGTCGTACTCCCCGCATCTTCTCCGCAGGGAGAATATCATGGCCGGCGAGATCATCGTGGCGGCCACCTTCGCCCAGGTGCGGCAGCCGATGAGCCGGGCGTGGGCGTTTACGGGTATGGTACGCGAGCCGCCCTGTGACAGGGCGCACAGCATGTCGCAGTCGACGCCGCGCTTCGAGAGGCCGGTCATCAGGTCGTACATCACTTTCTCCACGCCGCCGCGCACGGGGTGGAACTTGCCGAGTTGGAGTATCTTCATTTGTTTCGGGTTTCTTGTGTTCGGGCCGGTGAAGGCCGGTCATCACCTGCCGGTTCCGGGGAGTAGCTCGTCGTAAAGCCTCAGGTAGTCGGCATACCGGTCCTCCTTCCGGAAGTGCGCCAGGGCGTAGTCACGGCATGGCTCGCGGAAGGATTCCTTTCCCCTGCTTTCAATGGCGCGTACCGCGCGGATGATTCCGCACAGGTCGCCCTGCCCGACGATGCGCCCCGTCGCCTCCGTCACGGCTTCCACGCTTCCCCCCGTGCGGTAGGTGACGACGGGGGTTCCGCAGGCGATGGCCTCCAGGTTGACGGTGGGGTAATTGTCCTGCCAGGTGGGGTTGACGAAGGCAGTCGCGGCGGAATACAGCTCCGCCAGCTGGTGTATGTTTTCCGTGCGGCCGATTCCCACGATGTTTTCCGGAAGCCGGCTCCGGGTGTTCCTGTCCACGCCGACCAGCACGATCACTTCGTCCTCGTTCAGCATCCCGGCCAGACGGATGAAGTCGTCAAGCCCTTTCTCCCTGCTCCACACGCTGGCCACGCCGAGCAGGATATGTCTGCCCTTCAGGTGATATTTGTCTTTTACCGGCTCCGCATCGAACAAATCGAATGTTTCCGTGTTTATACCGTTGTGGATGACGCGCATGTCGTAGCCGCGGAGGAACGACCGTTCCATTTCACTCTTTATCCATGCCGACACGGGGACGATGACCATACGGCCGGCCGGTACGGAGGTGAAGGCTTCGCGCTTGTCGGCGTGGTTACGCTGTGAGCGGTCGACGAGCCAGCTGGCCGGGAACTCGCGCCGCTGCGGGCAGTCACCGCATCCGGTCTGCCATTTGCCGCATCCGGCGTATGAGTAATAGAAGCAGTGCCCGGTGTAGAGCCAGCAGTCATGCACCGTCCACACCACGGGGGTGTCAATCCCCGACAGGTAGTCGAACAGGATGCGGTAGTTCAGGAAATAGCCGTGGATGTTATGGATGTGGATGATGTCGGGTCTTATCGCCTCTATCCGCCGGACGAACCTTCGGGTGGCGCCTGCCGATGCCAGTCCGTGGCGGTCGGCCAGACGGGTCGCGATGCCGTGCCATGCCACGCTCCACCTGTCGCCCACGGGTATGGTGTGCGACTTGCAGGGGAGGATTCCGTCACGCCCGTAGCTGTAGGCGATGTGGCTCTCCCAGCCGTTCTGCATGGCAAGCTCGCCTATCTCCTGCATGATGCGCCCGGTGGAGGTGTTGGTCCGCAGCACGGGGTTGATTTGAAGTAGCTTTCTCATTTTTCAGTCAGTGAGGTGAAGAGGTTGAGCCATCGGGCCATGACCGCCTCTTCGGAATAGGTGTCTGTCACCTTGCGGGCGTTGGCGGACAGCTTCCTGCGGTACGCCCCGTCCGACATCAGGCGCGTCATCGCGGCGGCCAGCCCCTCAATATCCCCGTCCTTTACCAGAAGCCCGTTCACACCGTCTTCTATGATGTCTCCCGGGCCGCACTTGTAGTCAAAGGAAACCACCGGAAGCCCGCAGGCCATAGCCTCTATCATCACCATCGGGAAGCCCTCGTAATGGCTGCTCATCACCAGCATGGAGCTATGGGCGTATTCATCGCCTATGCTTGTCGTGGGACGGTTGATGTGTGCCGTCTCTTGCAGTCCGGCCCTGTCTATCATCCGTTGCAGCATATCGTGCCATTCGCCCTGCCCGAAGATGTCGAGCCGCCAGCCGCCATATTTGTTCGTTTGCCGCACCAGCTCCCATGCCTGAATCAGACGGTCGAAGCCTTTCTGGTAGTCGAGCCGTCCCACGGCGATGATCCGTTTGTATGAAACGTCAGAGCATCTGTCCGTCAGGGGCATGGCGGCGTTGGGTATCACTTCAATATTGGGCAGACTGCCCCAATAGCCTCTGTCCTCCCGGGTCAGCACCACGAACCTGTCGAAACGGCGCACAATGCGCTCGTCCTGCCTCGTGCGAAACTGGTCTATCAGTCCCAGCAGGCCTTTGCGCCCGTATTGCAGGCGGAAGAACTTGCAGTAATGCAGTTCCAGCACCTTCTTGCTGCCATCCTTGATATCAGGGATGAAAGAGGACTCCGACGGGTAGAGCGACACCACGACATCGGCCTTCTCACGTTGCAGCAGCGCCGTGAGCGCCTTCCTGTGCCTGCGCCTCCTACGCAGGTATCCGGCAATCTTCCCGAGGGGACGCTTGTCGTTGTCGTCGGAATAGTTGATACCTAAATCCACCATTCTGACGGCGTCGGGGAAGGGATAGAACGGAGGGCGTCCCTGCTGGTCGGTTGTGACAATCAGCACCTCCCAATGCAACTTCTCAACCAAGTAGGTTACTTTGTTCAGAAGTACCCGTTCCATGCCGCCGGGATTGTATGTGGCGCGTATGCAGTAGAGGAGTTTCATTGAACTTATGAGTTTTCAAGATTCTCAGACAATTTTTCCGTCTGCAATTCTACCGGTTCCTTATCAAGCAGCAATAGCAATGCGTAGATAGGGAATATATCCGATGATACCTTATACCAGCCTATAAGGTTCATCAAAAGAATCAACCAGAATATTATTTTGTACTGAGGCATATTCGCAGAGCAACATTTTGCACAATTGACAAAATACAGACAGAATGCGGACAAGCCGATAAGACCGAAATAAAAGATAAAACGACAATAACCGACATCAGTCCCCATATAATAATTGGTAGAAGCAGGACCTATATAATAGGGATTGGAATTTATCGGATTGTTGAAGTATCCATCACCTATCAGCCATGTCATGGGATTATCCGGCCATATCCACATACTCATAAGCTGACTGTTTGAACGTACTTCCCACTCACCATTTTCAACAAGCGAGAAGAAGCCCTCAAAACCAAACCTCAGATTTTCATAGAAAGTGGAATTTGTCCGGTAGAAGTAGACTATTACAGGTATGAGCAATACCAATGACACAGACACGACCTGCCAAAAGCATTTGTATTGGTCTTGCGATTCCGCTTCTCGTTTATATACTGATGTAATAATCCAATAAGCCAGCACGATCATTACACCTATCGATGTTGTTCGCGCTATCATTGACCCAAAGATGCTTATAATAACAAATGCACTGAGATAGAGCGACGTTTCCCAATAAACATTTATTTTTCGCGATGGGTGCATCGCAAAATAGGCGAGAAGCATCAGGACAACGCAGAATTTCAGACCGGCCACATCGAGCGCACATCCTATACCATACAAACGACCTTCAGGTTTCCCCATAAAACCTGTCGACACCATAAAACTGTCGACCCAACCGGCAACCGATGCATTGACATTGATAATCTGGGAAAGAATGCACTGGCACACACAAACAAGCACCAATATATTGGTCAACAATCTTAATGTCACTTTGCCATAAACCGCCTCAATGCATCTAATCACAGTATATGCACCTCCCATCCAAACCCAGGCGGATATGATATAGCCGGCGTATGTATAATCTCCCGAATCATTAACCAAGACGGAAACCAGCCCGACAAAAGACACCAAAGCAGCCCATGCGGATACTTTTGCAAAAGTATCTCCAACTTCGGCATTGCGTCTCATCGAACTATTGAATGCAAACAGCAGCAACCCGATTGAAGCAAGAATCAGTTTTGTATTGACAGACGGAAACAACGAGCAGTTAAAAGGGAAGTAATACAAACTCGTTATGACAACTACCGCTATCGTACCTATCACATTCATTTGCCGTAAACTATTCCGTAAAATATTTTTATCACCATGATATAATGAAGCCATACAAAGGGAAACAGATGCTTGGCCGCGCACCATTCAATGAATTTAATACGCGTATTCACGCCCTTTGTCTGCCAGATCAGCCTGTTTGAATCGGGGAACCATTGATGCCAACGTCTGTAAGAAGAATACTTGCCGTCAAGGAGGAACGGCCATTTCATCAGTTGGCAAAGAGCGGCATTCTCCGATGTCCAACCGGCATCAGGGAAGTTTTCGTCCATATACCTTTTCAGCCGGTCGCAGTTATAACGGAGTTCGGACAGCTTCTTTTCATCATATACCGCTGTCATTTGCCTTTCGCTCTGTACATAATTATACAGTGGTTTACCGACGTATGCGCATTTACGGGCATGAAGAATCACCATGATCATCGTCAGGTCTTCTCCCATTGCGTTGCCGTCAGGAAAGGTAATGGCATTGTCTGTATATAGCGAGCGACGACATATCTTATTCCAGACATTATACTTCATCGAGCCACGGAGCATACCGCGGACAGCATCCGTCGGAGTATCGAAAAAAGGCTGTTTGAGCAGCCGTTTCTTATTTCCGAATGAAATATAATAGTCCGACCACGCGAAATCAGCATTGGCTTTCTTTATCGCAGCATATAAATCCTCCAACATCGTTGGCTCCGCAAAATCGTCGCCATCAATGTGAACGATATATTCACCCCGGGCGGCTGCCAAGCCCGTATTGCGTGCAGATGGCAAACCTTTGTTTTCATTATGGCTGATAATCCTTATCCGGGATTCCAACCGGGGATATTGCGAAATAACATCCCGAAGGACTCCAATACTGTTATCCTTCGTGGCATCGTTGACAAATATAAACTCCACGCTATCTGTCATCGTCTGGTTAAACAACCTTTCGGCACAGCGGGCTATATATTTCTCCACACCATAAATCGGTACTATGACTGAAATTTCAGGGTTCATCATATTTATAATTTGCCAAAAAGTTCTTCCCATTTATCAACGACAGACACAACATCAAATCTTTTTACAGATTCTCGTGCATTAGCAGACATTTCATCAAAATTCGCAATAATATGTCCAGTCGCAGTAATCATGTCCGTAATATCATCTTTCGGAACTATCATACCATTATATCCATCAATTACAATATCTGACAAAGCCGAATAACAATCCATAGCGACCGGTACGCAGCCTGCCGACATCGCCTCAATCAATGTCATACCAAAACCTTCTACATCCGATGTCATCATAAATATCATGGCCCGATTATAATGATATTCAGGAAAGTCGCTATGCCCTTCGAAAGAATAATCTCTCAAATCCAAATTATCTGCCATCTTACACAACATCTCCTTATCTGGACCAGTTCCTACAATCGACAGTTTCCACCCATCTCCCGTTTCATGAAACCTTTTCCAAAACCGAAGAGTACGGTCTATACGTTTCTGTGAATTATTAAGCCTTGCAACTACAAGAAATATTTTCTCTTTTTGAACCTGATTATAAGAAAACACTTCACATGGATTAGCTATGGCATAAAGTTTACTGGTGTCATTTATTTTGTTGTCAATTGAAAATTCACTGAAATAATGTGAAGACAACATCACGAAAGCATCACATAGTTCATAGGACAGTCTGTTCCCCCTGCGATATCGTGGTCTTAGATTAACTATTTTATGAATACTGAACAAGATACGATTCAGAATTTGAGGAATAAAAGGAAACGAACGGTGAAAAACTTTCAGAGAATCAAGTAACAATAGGGTAGTATGAAAAACATTAACAAGAACAGTTGACGTCTCTTCTTTGATGGCTTTTTGTAACGCCACAGAAGAATAGCTTGTAAAAATCTGATTTAGGAAAATGTCTATCTGATTGCACTTAATAAATCTTATAAACCCTTGTATGTCAGCCTTTCTTGTTGAGTCTCCCTGCCATATAGATTTATAATGTGAGTACAATCTTTTGTCGGCAGGCAAGTTATTGGTATATATGGCATACATTTCATATCCACGATGTACCAGTTCCCTTGAAAGTATATGTGTCACTTTTTCCATACCTCCATGTGAAGGATCAAGGGAGGTGACATATATAACTATTCGATGATAACAACGTTTCATTTTTTCACAATACTCTTTGCCCTGCTAATTAAAGTTCGTGCGCCACTTTTGACTGTTTTTTCAAAAACAAAAAATCTGCGCAAGAATGGTCTGTCGATAGCTCTGATAGCAAGTTTTCCTCTAAATGACAAATTAACCTTTTCTGCCCATTTCTGTAATTCTATAATCCAAGAGTCACCATAGGAAATGTCATATTTCAATCCCATCATTCCGGAAAGATAAGTCAATTCCCAATGGCGCAAAGCATCTGTAATATCGTCGTCAATACAGGCCAATGCCTTCTCAACTTCAAGAATCACTCGCTTTTCATATTGGTAGTCTTTAATAGTAGTTCGGCGAACGCTCATCGGGTTATCTTCGTCATAGATATATTTATGTTCCGGTACGCATAGGACAGACCGCTTGATATTGTTGAGCAATCGCATCTGAGTCAGCATGTCGCCGCCGGTTTTAAAATACCTCGGCACAGTCATGACTCGTTCATCGAACAATTCGCGACGCCATAACTTGCCACAAAGCCACCACGATTTAAACGATAACAATTCACGACAATATTGTAACCGTGTCATCTTACCGTTAAGTGAGAATTCATATACCACGACATCAATATCGTCAGAGATATGCGAATACATGGAAGAAAGTGCATCCAACATTACAGCATCGTCAGCATCAAGGAAGTATAACCACCCCCCCCTCGCCAAACGGATACCTGCTGCTCTGGCTGCCATCTCGCCTCCATTTTCTTGCCGTATCAGAGTTATGCGAGCATCTTTATTTGCAAGTCGTTGAACAATTGTAGCGGTAGAATCCTGACTCCCATCATCCACGACAATCAATTCAAAATCATTAAAGTCTTGATTTAAGACACTACGAACACATCTTTCAATACTTTTCTCTGCATTATAGGCAGGTACGACAATGGAAATACTTTTCATTTTGAGATTTATTTGTTTTCATGACTGATAATCTTAACTTGATCGACCTTTTTAAGAAAATCAGACAGTATGATTTTAAGCACACGATACTATCATTCCTGAAAAATAAATTCCACGCCATCGGTCATTGACTGTTCCATCAGAGAGCATACACACTTCCCAATGTACTTTTCCACTCCATATACTGGAACAATAACTGAAATCTTGGGAGTATTTGCATCCATCATAAAATGTCTCCTTACAATAAATCCGAATGCTCCTGATTTTTTCTTCTCTCACGCAACGCCAATTTTTCCAAGGAATCAAAAAGTTGACGTTTATTCGCCTTATACACGAACTGGAACAAAATTTTCTGATCCAAAGGGAAGATACAGCCAGAAGCCTGTTTTACTATTTTGCTGTAACCAATTTTCTTGAATTTACAAGAAGGGAGATATGCGCCATCGTCAGCTTGGTGGAGAGCCAAGGCCTTATCGACAAGTCCTGGCCGCATTATACTTAAATGTTTCCAGAAATATCCGATATACATTATTTTTAAGGGGAGATGGAATGCTTCAACGACTGAATACATTTTTGTATAAGGCGGGTTGTATTCCGGTATTATAAATTTCTCAAACCGTGGGTTGCAATTCATTTTGAATATCACAGTATCACCACAACCGTTGAAAGACGGCAATGATTTGAACCCGTCCAACGAATGTCCTGCGGAGATTAATGTTTCATCCGTTTCCAAGACATTTATACCGGATAGTCCCAACATCGCCTTATCATAAGAAAAAAGATATTTAGCATAACTGATATATGCGGGATAAAATATTCTAAGCAGCCATGTGGGAAGAAGATGTACTATTTTACCATACTTAGTAGAAAGAATCCAATATCCGGATATATATTTCGAGAATATTTTACCAATGATTACCCCGAGTGTCTTTTTCTGTGGCTTACACTCGCGCACGAAATCACACCACTTTTTCAATTGCTCCGTAAAATAAATCTGGTCGGCATCAATCTTAACTGCGTAATCACATGTTACCTTTCCTAATGCGAAATTATTGTAAGTACTAATAAGAGAGGGATGTCCTTCTGGAAGATTTTTTGCGACCTCATACTCCTCTCTTGTAATATTCATACCGAGAATACGATGAGGATATTCGTAGCGTTTAATCTTATTCGGATATCTGGCCACCATTTTATCTATTTCAGCCACACTGTTGTCTGTGCAGTCATTATAAACAACAATAAGTTCATCTAATGCATCAATACATGATTCTATGCACCTCTCAATGAACATCCCGTCATTCTTCACACGCAGAATCCCAGCTACTTTGTTCATCATTATATCTTGTATTTTTTGATTCTCATATAGATACCATGAACCACACGAACGCCACGATTGCCGAAATGCGATTCTATCCATTTCATAAAGCGTTCCTTCTTAGTAATCCATGAGCCGGAAAAATAGTGGATGCTTATTGTCTTTTCCGTTATTACAAAATGATTTCCGTCATACGGATTGAAGTATTCTTTCGGATAGATGAATATTCCATTGATACATTGGATACCATCTGACCTCTTAAGCCCTTTTCTAACCAATACCTCACTTGTTATATAGACTATTGACTTCAAATTATGGGTGCCATCCGAATTTATAAAATGCAACCCATCATAGATGTCAAGCATTTCTTTTAAGAATGGATGTCTTCTCTCCATCGCCATTCCCAATCCAGGATTTACATGTAGATTTTTACTGTTAGGAGAACTTTCAAACCCCATATACCCCCCCCCATGTAAGAACTTGATTTACAGGTTTTATAAGCTCAACATCAGTATCAAAGTATACACCTCCATAGTTATATAAGGCCCAATATCTAACATAGTCGCTTACAAAAGCGTATCTCTTGGCTTTATATGCTTCTTTAACATATGGGATAATGTTGACGTCAAAATTAGATTCATTCCAGAGTTTGATCTCATATCCAGGCAGATATTTCTTCCAAGAGCGGATGCACCTTTTGGCCAAAGGTGGGAGCTGTTTGCTTCCGAACCAACAATAATGAATGATTTTGGGTATCATAAAACAATTTTACTATCCTTGATTTTTATCAAACCTTCTGTAAAACGTATGCAAGCATATGCAACACGGGGGCAAGACCTTAACATTAAAACGAATATTTTATATTTGAAAGAATCCGCAAAACAGAGGCACTTTCCCATCTTGTACGCTTTCGCTTCATTCAAGAAATCGCGATAACTATGTATGTTCATCACCCCTCTTAAGTATAAAGAACTATAATCACGCAAGAATATATGTCGCATTTCGTCAAAAGACGCGCCTGTTTTCTTTGCCAACAATTCAAAATTCCGATAAGTACACTCCATTAACTTTTTAAGATGTTGCGCATTGAGGACATATTTTCCAACTGTGTTTTCGGGGTCAATATAACAATATACCTGTTTTGAAATAAACTGTATGGTATCAATCTGAAGTACATACCGGAATACGAAGTCAGTGTCTTCACCGTAAAACAGGTACTTGTTGAATTTCAGATTATTATTATGTATGATGTCGTTTCTGAAAAGTTTACACCAAGGCGTAGTCAGATAGGAGCCAATCATTTTACTGAAAAAATCGGTATCTCCATTGATGTCAATCTTTCTGTCAATAGGTGTGACAGACTTTTCCCTTCCTGATATAGTACCAATGTGGAAATAACCTCCTACAATCAAATCGGCCTGCGGTTTTCTCAATAAATTATCAAGAGCATCCTCATATAAATAATCATCGGCATCCACAAACAAGATCCACTCGCCTCTTGCATGATCCAATCCCGAATTCCGTGCGGCACTGACTCCTGAGTTTTTTTGGTAAAATACCTTAATTCGTGAATCTCTTTGTGCGTATTCATCGCAGATAGCCGGAGAGCCGTCGGTCGAACCGTCATCTATGAGCAGCAACTCGAAGTCGGTGAACGTTTGCGCAAGTATCGAGTCCACACACCTACGCAGCCATTTTTCCGCATTGTACACCGGAACTATAACAGATATTTGGGGATTATTCATTGTCGTTCATCCGTAAGGCATCTGCAAGGAAATCCATGCTTACAGAGCGAAATGCGGAAAGTCGATGCTCAACATCCGTATAATCGGGAACTGTAAATAGAGAATCCTTACGCATTTCAAATTCTTCTGAGGAAAAGACAAGTCGGTTTTCAAGTCCCGCATCCCGCAAAAGCGATATAAACCGGTCCAAGCCTCTGAATTCATTGGCTATGGCGATAAACGGTTTGTGAAAGATTATGGAGAAAACGCAGCCGTGAAACGAGTCGGTTACCACAAAATCAGCACGGTCAAATGCTGCGAGCCATTGCGATACCGTAAGCATTTTTGCCCCATGAGGCTCTTCCAAAAGAGATTGAATGGGAAGATTCAGGTGCGAACTTACTTCTGCAAGTATCGCAGTTTTATCCTTCGACGAATCCAATATATACGCTACGACATACGCTTTATGCGCATAATCTTTATCTTCTATCAGCCCCTTGTAATCGTCTGCCGAAATCAGGAGAGTCGGGTCAAGGACTTTTACACCTTTATGGTAATCAAAATCCCGGCTCAATATATCAAGCCCTTCATACTCGCGCACGGAAACCGCATCGAACCGATGAAGCAACTTACGGCAAAGCGGCATACGCTCTTCCGACATATAATTCTTCGCTTTGCCGAACGAAGCAGCATAGGCTATGCGAAGTCGTTGGTCATCAGATTTCAGGAAATCAAGGAAGTAGTGTGGAATATATGGAGAATAGTCTTCCCGCCATACCTGGTCGCTGCCTACCACAAAGGAATCATACCCCCTTGATGCTATATATTTCGCTACATCCATATCCGCAGTCAGCCGTTTGGTCTTGTGGATATGAGCGACAAATTCCGCATCGGCATACTGCGGAAGGGTCGGATTATATTCCGGATTCAATATCGAATGAAGATACACATCCTTACATCCGAACAGGTATCTTTTTATCACACATTTGGCAAAACTCATACAACGCATAACCAGCAACTTGCCGCAGGGACGACTATTCCCGCAGAGAAAAATCATCTCCGGCTTATGCCCCATATGGATAAGAACCTGTTGCAAGGCCCAGTTTTGAAGTATTCCTCCATAGTTGCGGTGCAAAGGTTGTGTGAGTATTCCGATTTTCATAGCAGCCTGAAAAGTTTTCGCAACACCCGAAAGGGAAACGCCTTGTTTGTTGTCAACATTAAAGCCTTATGGAAACCGGCTTTATCGAACATGTGCCAAAAAAAATCCCTGTTATTCGGCATGTCCACCGAATAAGCCACGCTCGGGTTATATGGAATGACTTCCGAAATGGGATATTCCGCCAACAAACAGCCTTCTTTTTGTAATTTGCCCTTCACCCCGGGATTGTTTATAATCAACAGGCTGCAACCGCGGTCGTCATCCAACTCGGGAGCTATCTTCTCAATACCCCAGAAGTCACCCAGCGTCACATCGCTTCCGCTCCGTCCGCACTTTGCCGGGCAAGCATGGCAAGAGGGCCGCAGGGTAAGATTGGCGAGAAATGCCTGCATATAGGCATTGTCGTAGAATATAGATGAGAGCGAAACTGTATTTTTCTCTCCGGCGGTTGTCACCTTGGAGAGGGTGAGAGCGAAACTGAATTTTTTCCAGCCTAAGCATTTGTCTCTGAACGAGATACCCTCTATAAGGGGCATCTCGTCCGAGAACAGGTGGTTTAGGGTGGGACGAAACTGAATTTTTTCGTCCTGACGGACGAGTGTTTCTTCGACGTATTTCCTCCATACCAATGGACTCGGCACACCGTGGCAAACGAAATCCACAGTCAGCAAGTTGTCGTATTCTCTACGAAGGTAACGCTTCAATCCCATGATCTGGCAGGGAGTACCCGAGAAAAGCACCTTGCGACCTGCTTTCAGAAACCGTTCCGCCTGCTTGAAAGTCTCACCGTTCCGGCTTTGTACATATTTGCTTCCCCGGAAAGTTCCCAGACCCTCTTTGGATTCGGTATAATCGTGGACGACATTCCAATCCTTGTCAAACCGGGCGCCAAACACGACACCATTCTCCGCAAGGACCGATTCTGCCAGAAGGGTGAAAATACCACCCGAAGAGCTGGCACGGCGGACTTCATCATCCGGATTGACGCCTGCATAGATACCGGTTGCTTTTCTTTCCCCGGCTTCAACCAATTCGGGACAGACTTTCTCGCATTTTCCGCAATCAATACAACGTGTCACATCTACCTGCGGATACAGAAAGCCTTCCTTATCCGTTACAAGGTCAATGCACTGTAGGGGACAACCTGACACGCAAGCCTCACAACCGCAGCAACGGGATTTATCTTTTACTTTTATCATCCCAGCAATTTAGCTTTTACCCCGTGAAGCGTCTGTACGATAAACGCTCGTTCGGACGGACTGCATCCTACAAAATAGGAAGAGACTCCGGCGCAACACACACTTGCCACGCACACAACAAGAAAACGAATCCAACCGTCTTCCATTTGCCGGCTGAGCAATACGGGCAAACAGGAAGCGGCCAGAGCCACCGTGAACGTGTTAAGACATACATTCCGAACGTATCGCCTGACGGACAGATGAACCATGCGGCGCAAAAAAAGCAATCGAAGTATCAGGCAACAAACGGAGACGAACAATGCCACCACCAATGTGGATTCAGGAAGGAAACCTGCTTTCAGACAGCAATAAAAAAGCGGAAAGTTCATCAGCAACATGCCACCCACCGCTATCTGATAATTGCGGATATTGCCGTTGGCGTTTTGCAGCGTAATCAGGGTGTTCGACAGTATATCACTAAGTGACAGCAGCAAAACCAGCCGGACGAAATTTACGGTATGGTCGGGGTATTGCTTCAGCCAAAGTTGCAGTATAAAATCGGTTTCCAGCAAGACAGGCAAAGCCAGAATGAACATGATATAGAACGAAAAGCGGGAACCGCGCTCTACCAGCGACATTGTGTACTCCCGATTGTCGGAAGCGTATGATTTTGTGATTTGAGGATTCAGGGCAGTCATAAAATTGCCGGAAAACGAGCAGATAGCGGTATTTACCTGGTCAGCTATGCCTCGGGCGGCATTCAGTACCGGACCGACAAAGATATTAAGCAGCACATTGACACCCTGCCACTTCAACAATCCGGCGGTGCAGCCAATAAAGTTCCACACTGCGAACGAACCCATCTCTTTCCAACAGGGACGGTCGAAACTGAAACGCCACCGGCATTCCTCAAAATGCCGGCCACAATAATGCAAATAAAAGCACTGTAAAGAGATACTGACAAGGACCAATAGCAGCGAATAGACAATCAAACGGTCAAAATGCCACGGCGAATAGGCTATAAATAATACAACCAGCAAACGCAGCATCACATCCATGATTCCCACCTTGGCAAAAGTGCCCATGTGCTCATGCGATGCGATCGAGGCGTTGAACGGCGTGCTGCACAGTCCCAATGCAAATGAACAGACCGAGGCTTGAAATACCCAATTGGCCGCATGAAGCCGGTCGGTCGGTATGGTCATTTGGGTGTTCAAGAACCACAAACCGACGGTTTCCGCCACGAGGATTACCAATAGTGCCAATATGACATGGATAGACAAGGAAGTGGAGAACATCAGTTTAAGCCGTTCCATGTCTTTCCTGCCCAATTCAAAGGTGAGAAAACGGCTTACTGCTGACGAAAGGGAGGAGGAAACCAATGAGAACATGGCTACAAATCCGCCTACGACATTATATATGCCGTAGTCTTCCACTCCCAGTGTGTTCAATACCACTCTCGATGTATAAAGCGATACCAACATACCGAACAGCATACGCCCGTAGAGCATCAGCGTGTTTCTGGCTATGCGTCTTGTGTTTTCCGATTGTGTGGACATTGAAGTCTTAAAAGGCAGCTAAAAATCAGAAAAGGCAACTTATCTGACTATGAATCTACTATCTGTTATTATTGCCAAATATCCGTTTCCAGATGGAAATCTTTTCCGATTTCTCAAAGCCATGAATTTTCTGCAAATAGCGGTCGTAGTTCCATCGGTTGTGTATCATCTCGTATATCACGCCCCAGTCGGGAAGTCCGCCCAAGTTGCGGTCGTCGATGTACATATCGGCAGATACCTTACGGCTGCGCAGTGCGGACATGTCGGCTTCTTCCTCGGGCATGTTGCTGTTCACGGCATAAAACTCCAGCCCGCGCTTGCGGCAGAAGTCCACCGCTTCGTCCAGAAGTTCACCCTCCCGCACACTCCACAGTATCAGCAGGTGCCGCTCCGCCTGTAATTTTTTAAGCGTGGCGATGGCAAAGGGAATCTCCCTGCCTATCTGCGGATACTTGTGTTCCACTATCGTTCCGTCGAAGTCTACCGCGATTATCATATTCTCAGGTTGTTCCGGCCGGCCTGTCCGAAATGGTTATCAGACCGGCGGGAAACGTATATGGGGTTTTATCGGACTATCCGGATATATTCGGGATTGACCTCCACACCCACGGCAAGGAAACCTTTCAGTTCGACAAGCAGACGCTTGACCTTGGAGCCGCGGGTGGTCATCAGGCGGCCCTCGTATCCGTCGAGCGTGCCGCCGATGATGCGGATTTTGCGTCCGTACATGGCCGGAGTGACTTCTTCCGGCAGGTAATATTGGGGGAATTCCGAAGCGTTCACGGCATTGATGAACCGCTCCATGTCCGTATCGGCGACGGTCATCGGTTCGCGCCAGGTATTGCGCAGCCAGCGGTACTGGAGGGTCGGCGTCTTTTCCACGACGGCATCAAGTTTGCTCTGCGTCTCGTGGACAAAGAGCAGATCCTGTATGAACGGAACCTCCTCGCGGACATGAATGCCTTTGCGTATCTTCAGGCTCCATTTCATCGGGACGAAGATTTCCATCTTCATTTCTTCAAGCTGCTTGTAGGCGGGCTGCCTGGCGTTTACCCTTTTCAGGTCGCGCATCACATACCACCGTAGCTCTTCCTTGTCGTCATGGGATGCCATATTTCAGTTCAAGGCAATTTTATTAATCCTGCAAGATTTGTAAACTTATTATAAATCAAGCAGTTACAGCTAAATCTATTAAAAGTTGGGGATTTCTCCCCGTTTTCGTTTCCTTGCCTGTGTCTCATAGCAAATCAACGTATGTTCGCCTTTCCATCGGCTGATTCTTAGGCATATAATCGCCTGTATCTTGCACTTCTCTCAGGGAGAGAGGTATCGGGA
>DBFWRP010000116.1:0-5365 GCA_048222005.1 Muribaculaceae bacterium
ATGTACTTGATGATGCGCTGCTCGTACATGTCGAGAGCCAGTTTCGCGCGTTCATCGCCTGCATTCACGGCAGCTTCGATCTCGCGCATGTCGCTCGATATTTCAGATACGCCGAGCACGCCGCTTTCCTTGTTGATTATGGCTTGGAGTTGGTCAACGCTGAGGTTATGCTTTTTCATGAGGAACGTGAGTGCTCCGGGGTCTACATCGCCGACGCGTGTTCCCATCATGAGACCCTCGGTAGGGGTAAGTCCCATCGACGTGTCGATGCTCTTGCCGTGGAAAACGGCTGTTATTGAGCCGCCGTTGCCTACGTGGCATGTTATGATGCGCTGCTTTTCGATGTCAACGCCGAGAATTTCGCATACGCGTGCCGATACGTAGCGGTGGCTTGTGCCGTGGAATCCATATCGACGCACGCCGTCCTCTTTGTAGAAACGATAGGGAAGAGCATACATGTAGGATTTGGCTGGCATGGTCTGATGGAATGCTGTGTCGAACACACCCACCTGCGGCACGCCCGGCAGAATCTCCTCCACGGCCTCGATGCCTGTCACGTTGGCAGGATTATGAAGCGGTGCGAGATCGTAGCATTCCTTTACCTGCTGGAGCACTTCGTCGGTTATAAGCACGCTTTTGCTGAATTTTTCGGCGCCATGCACCACGCGGTGTCCCACGGCGTCGATTTCGTCATAGCTGCTGATGCAGCCGAGCTCAGGATCGGTGAGGATGTCGAGAACGGCCTTGACGGCGCCTTTGTGGTCCACCAGTCCGAGTTCCTTTATGGCTTTTGAACCGTCGGAAAGTTTGTATTTCAGGAAACCGTCGGGCAGCCCGATTTTTTCCACTCCGCCTTCAGCCATCACATTGTCTGTAGCTGTATCGATAAGTTTATATTTGACAGAACTGCTGCCGCAGTTTAGAACGAGGATTTTCATGATTTATATTTTCAGTCGGTTTGGTTTAACATGTTGTGCTTACACTTAGTCTTCGTGTATGGCCTGGTTGGCGGTCATAATGATGGTCTTGTAGATGTCGGCGTCTGAGCAGCCGCGTGAAAGGTCGCTGACAGGAGCAGCAAGACCTTGCAGCAGCGGACCCACAGCCTCCACTCCGGCAAGGCGCTGCACAAGTTTGTAGGCTATGTTGCCCACTTCGAGCGATGGGAATACCAGCACATTGGCTTTGCCGCCGATGGGCGACTGAGGGGCCTTGAGGTTGGCTACGACCGGTACGATGGCGGCATCGGTCTGCAGTTCGCCGTCGAGGTCAAGGCCTGGAGCCATTTCGTGTGCTATGCGTGTGGCTTCGATGACTTTGTCGACACGTTCGTGTTTGGCGCTTCCTTTTGTCGAGAACGAGAGGATGGCTACATGGGGGTCTATGCCGGCAACATCTTTGGCGGTGCGTGCTGCGCATACGGCAATCTGTGCGAGCTGACGGGCGTCAGGATCGGGCACAACAGCGCAATCGGCGAAAACCATCAGCCCGTTGGTGCCATAAGGAGAATTATCGGGGAGCAGCATGATGAATGCGCCAGAAACGGTGTCGATGCCCGGCTCTGTCTTTATCACCTGGAATGCTGCGCGGAGCACGTCGCCAGTGGTGTGAATTGCTCCCGACACCATTCCGTCGGCATCGCCTGCCTTTACCATGAGGCATCCGAAGTAAAGCTCATCGGATGTGAATTTGCGGGCATCCTCCATGGATATACCTTTCTTTTTACGCAATTCGAAAAACAGAGGTGCGTATTTGTCGATGGAGGCTTCGTCTTTGGGGTCGATTATTGTGGCCTTCGATATGTGCTCGAGGTTCAGTTCCCATGCCTTGGTGCGGATTTCTTCCGGGTTGCCAAGAAGGATGAGTTCGGCCAGTCCGTCGGCAAGAATGCGGTCGGCGGCTTTTATGTTACGTGTTTCGCTACCCTCGGGGAGTACGATGCGTCGGGTGTTTGCCTTGGCGCGGAGTTTAAGTCGTTCAAAAAGTTGCATGGTGTTTTTTGTGTATTATGCTGTCGCGGATGCGGCAGGCTCGGTTATTGTGTTTATTCTTTTGCAAAATTAACAAATTTCATGCAAATACAATCTTTTAAATCATGCAATTTGTTATGTAAATGTAGGATTTTGGGGAATAATCGGCAACGTATGGAATATGCTTATATAGGAATCGGGTTGTTTCTGGCCGGGGCGGTCTACAAGGCCGTGTCGTCGGCGCTGCTGTATGGAGAGTACAAAAGCCGGCTCCGAAATGCCGTGCAGACAGCCGAATACAGGCGCAGGCGTGCAATACAGCGCAACATTGGGTTTGGCATAATGACAACCGGAGTGCTTGCGATTGTGGTGCTGAGCGTGTTCGGCCGGTAGGTTCGCATTTGGTGGAAAGTGCGGGTATGCAAAAGCAGACGGTGTGCCGATGGGATTGTCCGGCACACCGTCTGTCGTTGGTTCGGGTGATCTTGCTGCGTCAGGCGTACATGTTCACGATCGCCTCATAGAGTTCCTGCTTTCCGGATGTCACGGCAGGTTCGGGTCGGGTCTTGGCGTATTCAACCACCTCTTCAAGCGACATGCGCCCCTCTTCGAACTCTTTGCCTTTGCCGGAGTCGAATGAAGCGTAGCGCTCGGCGAGCATTTTCTTGTAAGGCGATTTCTCCAGCACATCGGCTGCGCTGAGCAGGGCACGTGCCATAGCGTCCATGCCGGCAATGTGTGCGATGAATATATCCTCCAGATCGGTGGAATTGCGGCGAGTTTTTGCATCGAAGTTCGTGCCGCCGTTGCCGAGTCCGCCGTTACGGATAATCTGCATCATGGCCTGCGTCAGCTCATAATTGTCGATGGGGAACTGGTCTGTGTCCCAGCCGTTCTGATAGTCGCCTCGGTTGGCATCGATGCTGCCGAGCATTCCGTTGTCAACGGCCACGGCCAGTTCATGCTCGAATGTGTGGCCAGCCAGTGTGGCGTGGTTCACCTCGATGTTCACCTTGAAATCCTTGTCGAGGCCGTGGGCTTTGAGGAAGCCAATCACAGTCTCGGTGTCCACATCGTACTGATGCTTGGAAGGCTCCATCGGTTTAGGTTCGATAAGGAATGTGCCTGTGAACCCCTTGGCGCGGGCATAATCGCGAGCCATGCGCAGCATGGTGGCCAGATGTTCTTTCTCACGTTTCTGGTCGGTGTTGAGCAGGCTCATGTAGCCTTCGCGTCCTCCCCAGAACACATAGTTCTGTCCGCCCAGTGCGATGGTTGCGTCAATGGCGTTCTTGATCTGCACGGCTGCACGGGCCACCACATCGAAGTCGGGATTGGTGGCTGCCCCGTTCATGTAGCGGCCGTTGCCGAACACGTTGGCTGTGCCCCAGAGGTTGCGGATGCCTGTGGCAGCCATCTTCTCCTTTAGATAGGCCACAATCTCCTTCATGCGGTTTTCGTAGTCCGCGATGTTGTCCAGATCGCCGATGAGGTCGGTGTCGTGGAAACAGAAGAACTCCACACCGAGCTTCTGCATGATTTCAAATCCTGCATCCGCACGCTGCTTGGCGGCTGTCATGGCGTCGGGGGCATCGTTCCAGGGGAACTTCTTTGTGCCTGTGCCGAACTGGTCGCCACCTTCTGCGCACAAGGTGTGCCACCATGCCATGGCAAACCGAAGCCATTCCTTCATTGGCTTGCCAAGAACCATGCGGTCTGCATCGTAGTAGCGGAACGCGAGGGGATTGTGAGATTCCGTTCCTTCAAATCTGATTTTCCCTATTGTAGGGAAATATTCTTTCTGTGACATTGCTGTGTTATATTTAAGATGTTTGTTTGAATTCAGTTATGTTGTGTCTGGTCTGTTGTTGACTGACATTACAGTTTCTTTGCAAGTTCGTGCGTCAGGCATTCTTTCCACCTGGCATATGCCTCGAGATAGGGCGCACGGTTTCCGGATGGGTGTATCTCGTCGATCAGCTTGAGCGGGGCGAACGCTTCGGTGGGCGATGCGTATATACCGGCTCCGATACCGGCTCCACGGGCAGCGCCTGCAGCTCCGTCGGTGTCGAACAGGCGGATGGTGGCTCCGCTGACGCTTGCAAGCGTGTCGCGGAAAATGGGGGAGAGGAACATATTGGCATTTCCGGCATGGATGGTATTGACAGAAAGTCCTATTTGCTGCATTATTTCGATTCCGTACATGAACGAGAATACAATCCCTTCCTGTGCGGCACGCAGCAGGTGGTTCCTGTTGTGTATGTTGAAATTTATGCCGTGCATCGAGCAGCCGATGTTCCGGTTCTCGAGCACGCGTTCCGAGCCGTTGCCGAACGGCAATATGGTGACCCCCTCGCTGCCTACGGGAGCCTGAGAGGCCAGCGTGTTCATGTCATCGTAAGAACATCCCGAGGGGGCTATGTTCCGTTTCATCCACGAGTTGAGGATACCGGTGCCGTTTATGCATGTCATGACGCCGATACGGGGGCTTTCGGCCGAATGGTTCACATGTGCGAAATTGTTTACACGGCTCAGTGAGTCGTATTCCACCGTGTCGTTGATGCCGTAGACCACTCCCGATGTCCCGGCTGTAGATGCGATTTCTCCTGGTTCGAACACGTTGAGCGATAGGGCATTGTTGGGCTGATCGCCGGCACGGTAGGTGACTGGCGTCCCCGCTTTCAGGCCGAGTTCGGATGCTGCGGATGCCGTCAGGCCGCCCTGATAGCCGAATGTAGGGGCAAGCGCGGGTAGCATCTCTGCCGGATATCCGAAATATTTCAGCATGATGTCGGCCGGACGGTTGTTGACGAAATCCCATAACATGTATTCCGACAGTCCTTCCGGATTTGTGATGCATTCGCCGGTCATCAGCCAGGCGATGTAATCGCCCGGAAGCATTACTTTCCATATCTGTGCGAATGTTTCAGGCTCATGCTCCTTTATCCAGGCAAGTTTGGTGGCTGTGAAGTTGCCCGGCTTGTTGAGCAGAACCGGCATTATGTTTTCAGCCCCGATTTCGGCAACGGCTTTTTCACCGTACGGCACACCGCGACTGTCGCACCATATAATGGAGTCGCGGAGCAGATTGCCATCCTTATCCACAATCACAACACCATGCATCTGATAGGAGATACCGATGGCTCTGACGTCATCGGCATTAACGGCAGCCATCTGCATCACGGACCGTGTGGCTTCTTTAAGCGATGCCCACCACGCTTGCGGGTCCTGTTCTGCCCATCCGGGTTGTAACGATTTGATGGCTGCCTCCTGCTTGGGAAAGAAATCGGATGCGGCTATCGCTCCGGTTTCCGCATTGACCAGGCATGCTTTGACACTTGATGTGCCTATATCGTATCCTAATAAGTACATGGGTTGGGTATGATAAATTATAT
>DBFWRP010000117.1:0-2935 GCA_048222005.1 Muribaculaceae bacterium
TACCGTAGCCGAGCACATCACCGACGAGATCGGCAAGACCGGCGAAAAGATGGAACTCGGCGCCTACGAGTGCCTCGAGGCACCCACCGTTTCCGCCTACGAACACCTCGGCAACAAGCTCGCCACCATCGTCGGCCTCAGCGAGGCCGGCCTCGACCCGCAGGTCGGCAAGGAGATCGGCATGCAGGTTGCAGCCATGAACCCCATCGCACCCACCCAGGAGAGTGTACCCCAGTCCGTAATCGACGAGGAACTCAAGGTGGCCATCGACAAGACCCGCCTCGAACAGGTCAAGAAGGCCGTTGAAGTAGCCCTCAAGAAAGCAGGATTCAACCTCTACATCGCCGAGAGCGAGGAGCACATCAACGAAGGCATCATGAAGGGCAACATCACCGAGGAGGACGCCGTCAAGATCCGCCAGATCAAGGAGACCGTCGCCAAGGAGAAGGAAGCCAACATGCCCGAGCAGATGATCCAGAACATCGCCCAGGGCCGCCTCAAGAAGTTCTACAAAGAGACCGTGCTGATGGAGCAGGAGTTCCACCGCGACGCCAAGATTTCCGTAGGCCAGTACCTCGAGAGCGTCAAGAAAGGCCTCAAAGCTGTCGCCTTCAAGCGCGTCAACCTCAACCAGGACTAAAACCCTATCCACCCCATACATCGGAGCACCGTCCATCCCGACGGTGCTCCCTTTTTACTCCCTTTTTAATGGCCATCCGCATTTGTACCACCAAAGCGGTTGCCTCCGCCCCGAAGGCCCGATGCTGCGATTAGCCCCGCATATCCTCGCTTTCGCTGGAGTTGTACGAGGCATACTATATTATATTCTGGGCCACTGGCCCGCACATGATTCCGTCATTTTATTGAAGGCTGCCACAACATAGTCGGCAATCTCCATGTCGTGCTCTTTGGAGCCTACCCGATGCCGATGGCACCTACTATCTTGCCATCTACAAAGAGAGGGATACCGCCGGGCACCAGGGTAATACAGCTGTCGCAGGTGTTCATGCCCATGAGGTTGCCACCCTCTGCCACATACTGGACGAGCTCTCCGATGGGAGTCTGCGTGATTGCCGAAGTGTATGCCTTCGCCGGCACTAGTGTGGCACTCAGCACGAGAACATCGCCGAAGTGGCGGAAACGTCTCAGTAGCCCATCGGCGTCTGCAACGGCAAAACTGATGTCGAGCCCCGTCTCCCGGCTCTTTTCCTGCGCTGCATTGCAGAGCAAGTCGCAGGTCTCGTCCGTTAGCACCGGCCGTGTCGCACGGACTGTCCATGCGCATATGAACTGTGTTGTCATAATGCAGATGATTAGAATTAGTGTTGCTTTTAGTTTCATTGGTCTCTTTTTTCACCGCAAAATCACCGCCACTCTATAGACTCCGCGATAGATAAGGGAAAAGTTTATCACCCTATGATGAGATGGGACTCAGCCATGCCCTCTCTTTGACAAGAGGGGACAACTGAGGCAAGACCCCGACAACTGAGACATCACCTTGCAATATACTTATCCAAAAAAATAAGTGTTGCCCACCGCCTTCTCGACGCCGGGCAACACGCTAGATGCTAACTTATTAATATTTTTCCACAATCTTCTTACGAATCAAATGCTATTCGATTTCAGGATACCTGACGTATATGTATCACCACACCACGTACAGGACTCCATCCATCAGCCTTTCACACTATATCACTGATTAAGGTAGGCTGCTGTGACTGCGTCCATAAAAAGGCTCTATGCCTTATTTACGACCTCAGACCATTCCTTTTTCGATGCAAAATTACCGCTAATTCCGACTCAAGCTTAGTGAATTCTTAAACTCAAACAACAAATTTTATATTACAAGTCAATGCATATCTTCATTACCCACCCAACTACTTATTAATCAACGTTTTCGAAAGACATCGCCCATATGTGGTTTTTATTCAAAAAAGCGTGAATACTTGCTCTGATTCTTGAATCAGAACAAGTCGCCAAGTTTTTTACAGGCTTCTTATAGCCTCGAATCACCTCATTCTGCGCAACCTCACAGAGCTTGTCTGATATGGAAAGAGCAATGTCAGCACACCATCGTCCTCCATGGCTCCCTTCAGCCCATGGAGCATCCACTCACCTTCCGCATCGCGCCATAGCAAGATATACCGACCAGGCGACATAACCCGCAATTCTCCCTTCTTCATTCCGGGACGCCAACGAGAAGGATTGACACGTGCGCCACCCGCATAATATATGTCATATATATTATCCCCACTGCCGACAATAAGCAGTTGGTATTCGCCCCCCGGTCGAAGCAAAGACTCGTCCATCTGTCGGTCCATATATTCCCATACTCCCTCCAACGGGTCGAATGACATATCGATGCGCTTCAGCAGGGCGGCAACATCAGCCACCTTTTCATCCTGAGGGAAAAGAGGATCGTAACTCAGCGCCGTTCCGGTCACACGGTCCACCTTCGCCCCCGCCTCGAGGATAAAGCCCACGCTGTCCGCCTCGAAAATAATGCCTGTGAACTCAGCTACAGGCTTCAACGCACCCTCCCCGGCCTCTATCATGATACCCGACGGCTCGCAAGTCAGCCGCAGGGACATGATGTCCGAAACCTTAGGCAGCAGCCCGCTGGATAACGACTCTGTTCGGTCCAACACCATCTCGCCCCCACGCCGCATAAACACCCTTAACAGCATCTCGTCGTCCGTTTCCAACGGACTCTCAAGCCTATGCAACATGAGCAGGACCGCAAGGGTGTCGCCAGCGGCAGACACGGCACATAGCCCCTGGCCAGGTGTATAGTCAGTAGTTTTAGCGCGTCCGTACTTCCTCTTCGGATCGCTGTGTAGGTTACGTGTGCGGATACCCATCGTGAACCTGTCGGTGCGGCTCGGCAATGCCCACAGAAATGTCCGACTCTTTGCCGATTCATTCTGCAACACAC
>DBFWRP010000118.1:0-2176 GCA_048222005.1 Muribaculaceae bacterium
ACGCGCCACCACACCGGCGTCGATGTTCCCCTTGACGGCACGCACCACCGGCACCGCCTCTTCCAGGCGGCGGATTACGTCGATGCAGCCTATGTCGCCGGCATGCCACACCTCGTCGCAGTCGGCGAAATGTGTGGCAAAGCGTTCATCCCATGTGGAATGGGTGTCTGACAGAATTCCTATACGTTTCATTTTCTTTACTTCTACTTAATTATAAGCCGTAGCGGGTCAGAAATTCTGAAGAATCATCACCTGACGGGGAGCGAAAGTCATCTCCTCGGTGATGGTCACGTCCTTGCCGCTCACGAGGTCGCGCATGGTTGTGCCGTAAGGCAGAATCTCCAGCGTACGCTCCATTGTGACGGTGTTCGGCTCGCTTTGGCCGTTGAGGAGCACCACCACCTGCTTGTCGCCCAGACGGCGTTCGTATGCATAGATGCCGTTCTGCGGCATGAAATGTTTGAGCGTGCCCTTGGCAATTACATCGTTGGCCTCGCCGCGACGCCACTGCAGCAGACGTGACAGATAATCCCATGCCTCGTTCTGCATGTCGGTGCGACCCTCGCGGGTGAAGGCGTCGACTTTGTCGCCGGGGAAGCCGCCGGGCATGTCGAGGCGGATGTAGCCGTCGGAGATTTTTTTCGTGCCGTTCATGAGCAGCTCGGTGCCATAGTAGAGCTGGGGTATGCCGCGCGATGTGAGCAGGAACGCCAGCGCCTGCTTCCACACGCCGAGCGAATCGGGCATTTCCGGAAGGAAACGGTCGGTGTCGTGATTGTCGAGGAAGGTCAGAATGTGCTGGGGATCGGGATAGAGATAATCGAGTGCGAGATGGTCGTACACGTGGTTCAGGCCGTTCCAAGGGTCAGTCTCCTCGAAGAACATCTTTTCGCGGTCGATGTTGTACTTGAAGTCCATCACCGTGGGGAGGTTTGTCTCCACCGGATTGATCTTGCTGCCGCTCTGCCAGAATGCCGGGCCGGCCTCGTTGCCATACCAGCATTCGCCCACGATGTTGAAATTGGGATATTCCTTGAGCACATCGGCCGCCCACTGCGCCATCCCCTGCATGTCGGCGTAGGGGTAGGTGTCCATACGGATGCCGTTGATTTTCGACGATTCGATCCACCATATGGAGTTCTGGATAAGATACTTCATCAGATGGGGATTCTTCTGGTTGAGGTCGGGCATGGCCGATACGAACCAGCCGTTGACAGTGTGGTCAAGGTCGTAGTCCGACACATAGGGATCGTGGATGGTGGAGAGGCGGAAGTTGGTCAGTTCGTTCCCTTCCGGGTGGTTGTACCAGTCCTTCGAAGGCATATCCTTCATCCAGGGGTGATTGCTGCCTGAGTGGTTGAAAATCATGTCCATCACCACCTTGATGCCACGTTTGTGAGCCTGCGCTATCAGCTCCTGCCAGTCGGCGTTGGTGCCGAAACGCGGGTCGATGCGGTAGTAGTCGGTGGTGGCATAACCATGGTAAGAGCCGCCGGGCATATCGTTCTCCAGCACGGGGCAGCTCCATATGGCCGTGATTCCGAGCGAGTCGAGATAGTCAAGTTTGTCGGCTATACCTTTCAGGTTGCCTCCGTGGCGCGACGAAGGCTGGGTGCGGTCGGGCGCATCGTCGTATTCGAGATCGGTGGCTGCAGCCACATCTCCCTGTGCAAAGCGGTCGGGCATGAGCAGATAGAGCACATCGGCTGCCGAGAAACCCTCGTAATCCTCCCCTTTCATGTCGCGTGCTTTCAGTTCGTAATCGAGTGTGTGCTTACGTCCGTTAAAGTTCAGGCGGATAGGCATCTTACCTGGTTTTGCGTCGGGTGCTATCGTAAAATAAAGCAGCTTGTAGTTAGGGCTGTCGAGGCTTACCTGACGGTCAAGCTTAACGCCGGAATAATCCACCTCGGCCGAAGCCTGGGCTATGTCCGGCCCGGTGAGCATCACCTGCAGTGTGTCGTTGGCCATTCCCACCCACCAGTAAGGGGGCTCCACATTGGTCACCATCGGCGCCTTTTTTGCTCCGAACAGCGACGCGCCTACCATGAGTGCCGCCGCCAGTAATGAGAATCGTTTCATCTGGTATTAATTAACTCGTTTTTTTAATTATTAATATGTAAGTAAAATAAATCGGACATAATCGGCCACGATGCTGTTGGTGGTCGGATCAAGA
>DBFWRP010000119.1:0-1062 GCA_048222005.1 Muribaculaceae bacterium
CCGATGCCCTGACCGTTGCCAAACAGAAGGCTGACGCCGGTTTTGAAATCATGGAGAAACTGGGTATCGAATATTTCTGCTTCCACGACGTGGACCTCATCTCCGAAGGCAATTCCATCGAGGAATATGAAGCCAACATGAAGGCCATCGTGGCTTATATCAAGGAAAAGATGCAGGCTACGGGCATCAAGAACCTTTGGGGTACGGCCAACGTATTCGGACACGAACGCTATATGAACGGTGCAGCCACCAACCCGGATTTCAACGTGGTGGCACGCGCAGCCGTACAAATCAAGAATGCCATCGACGCCACCATCGAACTGGGCGGAAGCAACTACGTGTTCTGGGGCGGACGCGAAGGCTACATGAGCTTGCTGAATACCGACATGAAGCGTGAAAAGGAACATCTGGCACAGATGCTGAAGGCCGCCCGCGACTACGCCCGTGCCAAAGGCTTCAAAGGCACGTTCCTCATCGAGCCGAAACCGATGGAACCGACCAAGCACCAGTACGATGTGGACACGGAAACGGTTATCGGTTTCTTGCGTGCACACGGCTTGGAGAAGGACTTCAAGGTGAACATCGAGGTGAACCATGCCACATTGGCCGGGCACACGTTCGAACACGAACTGGCGTGCGCCGTAGACGCAGGCATGTTGGGTTCCATTGACGCCAACCGTGGTGACTACCAGAACGGATGGGATACCGACCAGTTCCCTATCGACAATTACGAACTTATCCAAGCCATGATGCAAATCATCCGCAACGGCGGCTTCGGCAACGGCGGTACGAACTTCGACGCCAAGACCCAAGGCGAACCGGCCCAGACCAGCGGCAAGCAGGAACTCTACGAGGCCATCGTGAATATGTATTGCTAACCCCCGTCCGGGATTTTCCCGCAAACGGACGTTCCACGCGGATGGTTGCCCTGCACCATAGGGCAGTCATCCGCACCTTTTTGCCTTCACCCCAACGGATGCTTAAACATTCATTTTGATTATACATTCCCGTAACGCCGTGCAAAATGATAGTTTTCAGATGTTTTATCCGCACGGCAAAGAC
>DBFWRP010000012.1:0-1322 GCA_048222005.1 Muribaculaceae bacterium
GGTGTACGCTACTCGTTCACAACTCATAGCGGCGTGGCAGGTGAAGTGACATTGAAATCGGACGCAGAGAAAATCTACAAGATTCAGAACGAAAACAACATCGCTTCGAGCTACAACTCAATGCGAGAGGAACTCAAAGGCCAATACCTGTACCAGAAAGGTGTGATTGACGATGTCATAATCAACATCATGAACAAGGCCGGCGACCGCCCCATCGAGGAACGTGCCGACTCCGTTTCCGTAAGGAAATATCTCACACGCGAGCTTGAGAACAACGGTCTTGAACTCCCGTTCGAATTTGCTGTGGTCAACCGCAACGGCAAGGTGTTCTACCAGTCCTCAGGCTATGCCAACCTCGGACCGGCAGCCGTGCAGAAAAGCATGTTCGTGCAGTCGCTGTTCCGCAACGATCCGGCGGCTAAAAAGAATTATCTCAAGGTCTATTTCCCCTCAAAAACGAAATATATCCTGAGTTCGGTAAGATTTATGATACCGTCGTTTGTATTCACGTTTGTGGTGCTGATTGTGTTCCTCTACACCATCATAGTGGCTTTCCGCCAGAAGAAAATCACTGAGATGAAGAACGACTTCATCAACAACATGACCCATGAATTCAAGACACCTATATCAACCATCTCGCTTGCAGCCCAGATGCTCAACGATGACTCGGTGCGGAAATCACCTACAATGTTGCAGCACATCTCCGGTGTAATCAACGACGAGACAAAGCGCCTGCGCTTTCAGGTGGAAAAGGTGTTGCAGATGTCGATGTTCGACAAACAGAAGGGCACACTGCGCATGCAGGATGTGGATGCCAACCTTGTTATCTCAAATGTGGTCAACACATTCCGTCTCAAGGTGGAGCGCTATGGCGGAAAAATCACCACAAGCTTCGGCGCCGACGATGCCATTGTGAATGTGGACGAGATGCATTTCACCAACGTCATCTTCAATCTGCTGGACAATGCACTGAAATACCGCAACGAGGAGCGGCCGCTTGAACTGAAAGTAGAGACTCGCGACGTGACACGCAACCGGCTTGAGATTGTTGTCGCCGACAACGGCATCGGCATCCGTAGGGAGGACCTCAAAAAGATTTTTGAGAAATTCTACCGGGTGTCAACCGGCAACCGCCACGACGTGAAAGGGTTCGGACTCGGCCTCGCCTACGTGCACAAGATGATAACCCTTATGGGAGGTGAAATCAAGGCGGAAAGCGAAATAGGGAAAGGCACCCGTTTCGTGATTACACTCCCACTGCTTGAAACCACGGCCGACGACAGTGCCGAATAATGGCGGATATAAAAAACATCATGCCGCCG
>DBFWRP010000120.1:0-2435 GCA_048222005.1 Muribaculaceae bacterium
CGAAATGCGCATTCGCTCACCCCGGCGCGGAGTTCGCAGCCGGTATCCGCTCAAAGGCCGGGGAAAGTATGCCGTCTCCCGTCCGTCAGTTGCTTTGATTGCCTTCATCAAGTCGGGAGTTAGAGAAGCCTCCTCTTCCCCTATTCGTATGGCCGGCATCTCGGCCGGCATCCGGCGCAGCTTATCGGCATCCAGCAACACTATCATGTCTCCGGCCTGCCACATACGAGTTCCCCCGCCGGCACGTCGACTCTCGCGCAGCATCTCCTGCTGTTGCGCAGAGGTAAACAGGGTGCCGCACAGCCATTCGTGCAGCAGCGTCAGGGGTGAAGCGGAAGCCGACAACACCTTTATATATAATATGTCGGAATCGATATATTCGCGGCTCCACTGACGAAACAGGGCGTAATCCTCGGTGAGATCGCGCTGCGAGCGGGCCAGTCGGCGCGAGGCATCGTTGAAACGCTCGCCAAGCAACGGAAGAACCCGCAGGCGCAGGAAATTGCGGTCCGGCTCATCCTGCAAATTGGTGGAATCCACAATCCAGTCCTGTCCTATACGGTGCAGATAATCCTCAATGTCGCAACGGTGCAGACGCAGCAAAGGACGCATCACGGTACCGTTGTCGACCACCATCCCCTTGACACCCTCCAGCCCGCAGCCGCGCAACAGATTGAGCAACATCGTCTCCACATTATCGTCGGCATGATGGGCTGTCACCACCCTGACGCAACCATGCTCCGCGCAAAGCTCCGCGAACCAGTCGTAGCGCAAGCGGCGGCAGGCCATCTCCATGCTGCCACCCGTTCGGCGGCGGTAATCCTCTACATCAAAGTCAATGGTACGCAGCTCCACCTTCAATTTACGGCAAAGGTCGGTCACGAACCGGCAGTCGCGATTGCTCTCCTCCCCTCTCAGATGGAAATTGCAGTGGGCTGCAACAGTGTCCGCACCCAAACGATGAAGCGCCGTGAGTAGAGCAACACTGTCAGCCCCTCCGCTCAGGGCAACCAGCACCCGAGCTCCACAGAGCGGAGCGATAACACGCGCCACTTCTGACTCCAATTCGATTCCTTTACCATTCATGGACGCAAAGTTAAAAAAAGTCCTCTGAATATTTGGATATTCAGCGCAAAAGGGCTAACTTTGCACTCGATAAAAGTCTGTATTCAGTTCAAATTTGATGGCCATTCAAGTTTGCCCCTGATTCGGACCACAGAAAAAACCACGCCAATGTCATCAGCGTTAGACATATTGCACCGGTGCGGCATCCGGCCCTCGCATCAGCGCCTCACGGTGTTGAGCTTTCTGCTGGAACACCGCGACCACTCCTCGGCCGACAGGATATACGAGGAGCTGCATCGCGAAATGCCGGTGATTTCGCGCACCACAGTGTACAACACCCTGCGCCTGTTCAAGGATGCGGGTGTGGTACAGACACTGAGCATCGGCACTAATCCGCTGATTTTCGACGCCGACACCTCTCCCCACGCTCACCTCTACTGTCGACGCTGCCATAGCGTCACCGACATACCGGTGCAACCGGCCGACTGGAAGCGTCTCAGCGACTACGGCGGTCCGTACGGCACTCATATGCAGGTCATCTTCGACGGCATCTGCGACAAGTGTTCACGCCACAGCTAAAAACGAAAACACCCCGGCGCGGCAACCCCCACTCGGCGGACCTACCGGGAAGACATAACACAAAATACACAACACCAAACCTTACACTACAATGACTAAATGGATTTGCACCGTATGCGGTTACATCGCCGAAGGTGCCGAAGCCCCCGAGAAGTGCCCGCAGTGTGGCGCACCCCGCTCCAAGTTCAAAGAGATGGACCCTGACAGCCTGCTCAAGTTCGTCACCGAGCACGAAGTAGGCGTCGCCAAGGGAACCGGTGAGGAGATGATCAAGGACCTCAACACCCACTTCATGGGTGAATGCACCGAGGTGGGCATGTACCTGGCCATGTCGCGCCAGGCCGACCGCGAGGGCTACCCCGAGATCGCCGAGGCCTTCAAGCGCTACGCCTGGGAGGAGGCCGAGCACGCCGCCAAGTTCGCCGAGCTGCTCGGCGACATGGTGTGGGACACCAAGACCAACCTCGACAAGCGCATGCACGCCGAGGCAGGCGCCAACGAGGACAAGATGCGCATTGCCCGCAACGCCAAGGAGCAGGGTCTGGACGCCATCCACGACACCGTGCACGAGATGGCCAAGGACGAGGCACGCCACGGCCGCGGCTTCGCCGGCCTCTACGAGCGCTACTTCGGCAAGTGACCGCGCCGAGATGTGCCGGAACTGCCGCGAAAGCGGTAGAATGAACACGCAGCGCCGGGGATAAGAGAGGGGGCGAAGCCACCCGGCCGTCAGGCCGTCGAACCCCCGGCGCTGATTCTTGCCATTCAGGTCGGCCTGTACTGTGCGACGA
>DBFWRP010000121.1:0-9248 GCA_048222005.1 Muribaculaceae bacterium
GGGAGATGTTGGTGCTGGCCTCTTATTTTACCATTGAGGCGAAGGAGGCGGGGATGGGGGTCTCGAACTCCATCAGCTTACGGGTGATGGGGTGGATGAACACCAGCGTGCGGGCATGGAGGGCAAGGCGGTGGATGGGCGATGTCTTGGCGCCGTAACGGCGGTCGCCGGCAATGGGGTGGCCGAGGTCCGACATATGCACGCGTATCTGGTTCTTTCGGCCGGTCTCAAGCTCCACTTCGGTAAGGGTGTAGCCGTTGGCCGATTTGATGGTGGAGTAGTGCGTCATGGCCGGTTTCCCTTCCTCGGGATTGTCGGTGGAATAGACAAGGAACTTGGAGTTTTCCGCCAGATAGCTCTTCACGGTGCCTTCGGCGGGGTCGAGTTTCCCCTCAACAACGCACACGTACTGACGGCGGCGCACCATGTTGTTCCAGTTGTGCTGCAGGCCGTCCTTGGCCTGTATTGTTTTTGCGAACACCATCAGCCCGGAGGTATGCTGGTCCAGGCGGTGCACGATGAAAAGCTTGTTGTGCGGGTCCTGGTCCTTCACATAGTCGCGCAGGATGGAATAGGCGGTGCCCTCCTTTATCTTGTCGTTGCCCATCGAAAGCAGCCCGTAGCCTTTGTTGGCCACGATTATATGCTCGTCTTCGTAGACAAGCTGCATACGGCGGTTGCGGAACGTGACGAACGGACGGGTGAAGTTTACCTCAACCGTTGTGCCCGGCTCCAGTGCTGTGTCGAACTGCGATGTGACGTTGCCGTTGACTTTCACCTGATCATATTTCAGCAGCTGCTTTATGGCCGTACGCTTGCGTTCGGGCATGGCCGATGCCAGGAACTCGATGAGCGGGGCGGCTTCGGCCACGGTGAATGTGGCTATGCTGTCGGGACGGAAACCTCGGCGTTCCGCTCCCGGTTTTATGGTTTTCTGTGCAGGGCGTTTCATTTTTTGCGTGTTTTGGGGCGTGACGTCTTGGCCGGAGCCGAGGCTATGATTTCACGGCACTGTTCGAGAGTGAGGTCGTCGGGATTCTCCACCGTGCGGGGAATCTTGTAGTTGTCGCCCTTGTATTTGATGTATTTGCCGAAACGTCCGTTGAGTATCTGCAGGTCGGGATCCTCGTCGAAGGTCTTGGCCACTTTGTTGGCCTCGGCTGTACGTTTGCTCACAATCAGCTCGATGGCTTCCTCAAGGGTGATATGCGCCGGGGAGAGCTCTTTGGGGATGGACACGAACTTGCCGTCGTGCTTAACGTAGGGGCCGAAACGGCCTATGGCCACCGTCACGTCCGAATCCTCGAACGAACCGATAAGGCGCGGGAATTCAAACAGCCGCAGAGCCTCTTCAAGTGTGATGGTGCTCACGCTCTGACCTTTCAGCAGCGATGCGAACTGGGGCTTCTCGTCGCTTTCGCCGTCGCCGAGCTGAATCATGGGGCCGAAACGCCCGATTTTAACCGACACGGGTTTGCCGGTGGCGGGGTCGGTGCCGAGCATCCGTTCGCCCACACGGTGCTGTGTGTGGGTGTTCAGCGCCTTGTCAACTTCGGGGTGGAAGTTGGTGTAGAACGTCTTTATTTCGTTGTGCCAGGGGAGTTTTCCTTCGGCGATGTCGTCGAATTTCTCTTCAATCTGGGCGGTGAAATTGTAGTCCAGGATGTCGGGGAAGTTTTCGGTGAGGTATTCGTTCACCACCTGACCCACATCGGTGGGCACAAGTTTGCCGCGCTCCGAACCCACAGTCTCGTGTTTGGTCCGTTCGGTGATTTTCCCCTTTTTGAGTGTCAGTATCTTGAAGTCGCGCTGTGTGCCTTCGCGTTCCCCTTTCTCAATGTAGTCGCGCTGCTGGATGGTTGAGATTGTGGGAGCGTAGGTGGATGGGCGGCCGATGCCGAGTTCCTCCATCTTGCGCACGAGCGAAGCCTCGGTGTAGCGCGGCGGTTGCTGGGTGTAGCGCTGTGTGGCGGTGAGTTCGGTGGCGGTGAGCTGTTCCCCCTCGTTTAGAGCCGGGAGCAGACCCTGCACCGATTCATCCTGGGCCTCCCCCTCGTCCTTGTCCTCGAGGTAGATTTTCAGGAAACCGTCGAATTTCACCACTTCGCCTGTGGCCGAGAAATGCTCGGGACGCGAGGCGGGAGTAATGTCTACCGTGGTTTTCTCAATCTCGGCATCGGCCATCTGTGAGGCCACGGTGCGCTTCCATATCAGGCTATAGAGGCGTTTTTCCTGAGCCGTGCCATCAATGGTGTGTTGGTTTACATAGGTGGGGCGTATGGCTTCGTGAGCCTCCTGAGCGCCCTTCGACGATGTGTGGTAGTGGCGCACTTTCAGATAATTCTCGCCAAGCTGCGACTTTATCTCTGCGGAGATTGTGGCCAGGGCAAGGTTGGAGAGGTTGAGCGAGTCGGTACGCATGTAGGTGATGTGTCCGGCCTCATAGAGGCGCTGGGCCACCATCATCGTCTGCGACACGGTGAATCCGAGCTTGCGGGCGGCCTCCTGCTGCAGTGTGGAGGTGGTGAATGGGGGCGCGGGCGATTTCTTCACCGGGCGTACGCCAACGGAGGTGACGCTGTAGGTGGTGTCGGCGCAGTCCCTGAGGAACTGTTCGGCCTCCTGCTGCGAGGGGAGGCGTTTTGAAAGCTCGGCGCGGAGCGGGGTGCCGTCGGGTGTGAGGAACTCGGCGTTGACGCGGTAGAATTCCTCCGGTACAAAGTTGTTTATCTCGTTCTCGCGCTCCATGATGAGGCGCACGGCCACCGACTGCACGCGGCCGGCCGACAGGGCTGGCTTTATCTTTTTCCACAGCACGGGCGACAGCTCGAAACCCACAATGCGGTCGAGCACGCGGCGTGCCTGCTGTGCGTCCACCAGATTGATGTCGATGTGTCGCGGATTCTCGATGGCGTGAAGGATGGCATCCTTGGTGATTTCGTGGAACACGATGCGGCGTGTGTTCTCAGGTTTGAGCCCGAGCACTTCGTACAGATGCCAGGCTATGGCTTCTCCCTCGCGGTCCTCATCGGATGCGAGCCACACCATGCTGGCCTCCTTGGCTTTCTTTTTGAGCTCGGCCACCAGGGCTTTCTTGTCGTCGGAAATTTCGTATTCCGGTTCGAAATTCCGGTTGATGTCTATACCGAAATTTTTCTTTTTAAGGTCGCGTATATGGCCGTAGCTCGACATGACCGTGTAGTCGGGGCCGAGAAACTTTCCTATGGTTTTTGCTTTGGCAGGAGACTCAACTATGACAAGGTTTTTAACCATGATTCGATGATGTGTTATGTGTTTTATGGTGGGAAGCGCGGAGGCAAAGGCCGTGTTATGGCAACGGCCAACCGCCTGAATCGGGTGCAAAATTAGTAAAAAAGAACGCTAACTACACATTAATATATGAAAAATCGTGTTTTGGCGCATTTTTGAGGTGTTTGGGCACACGAAAATCGCGCTCTACAGGTAGTAACGGCCTGCAGCACGCGATTGTTCTGTGTGAAAGTGTCCCGGCTGGATACGTGGGTGGTATTCAGCGCAGTGACAGATAGAAATGCCAGATGGCGAGAGCGGTGCTCACGGCCACATTCAGCGAGTGTTTGGTGCCCTCCTGGGGGATTTCAAGGCAGAGGTCGGCCTGGTCGACCACCTGCTGTGCCACTCCGTCCACCTCGTGTCCGGCCACGATGGCATAGCGGCCTTCACGTTCGGGGCGGAAGGCATCGAGCGATACGCTGCCGTTCACCTGCTCGAGGGCGCATACGGTGAATCCGTCGGCCTTCAGGGCGGCCACGGCCTCGAGTGTATCGGTGAAGTAGCGCCACTCCACCGATTCCTCGGCGCCAAGGGCGGTCTTGTGGATTTCGGGTGAAGGCGGTGTGGCAGAGATGCCGCAGAGATAGACGGCAGCCACGCGGAACGCGTCGGAGGTGCGGAAAATTGAGCCGATATTGTTGAGCGAACGCACATTGTCGAGCACCACCACAAGGGGGAGTTTCCCTTTCTGGCGGTACTGTTCCACGGTGTCGCGGCCCATTTCCCAGATGGTCTTTTTAAGCATGTCAGATTTCGATTTTTTTGTAACGGGGCACGAGCGCCTTGATCACGAGCCATGCCACGAGGTAGCTGATGGCGCAGATGCTGAACACAATCATGTAGCCAGCAGGTTTGCCGCTGAAGCTCATGAAATTGAAGCTGTCGCCGGCGTCGGCCGCATAGACGAACAGCAGCCCGGCGCCCTGGTTGATTATGTATGAGCTGATGCCGCCGGCCATGGTGCCGATACCCACGATGGAGGCGACGGTGGATGTGGGGAACATGTCGCCGATGGTGGAGTAAAGGTTGGCGCTCCATGCCTGATGGGCGGCTCCGGCCAGACCGATGATGATTGCGGGCCACCATGCCGAGTAGGTGCCGAGCGGCTGGGCGAGCAGTGCCAGGATAGGCACGAACGCGAAGATGAGCATGGCGCGCATGCGGCCTGCATATGGGTTCATTCCCCGCTTGTCGACAAACAGCTTGGGGAGGTAGCCTCCGCCTATGGAGAGCAGCGTCACGATGAAATATAGTGTGAAAATCAGCGCCTGACCCATGGGGGTGTAGGTGGCGTAGCCGAACTGGTCGGAGAAGTAGGCCGGAGCCCAGAAGAGGAAGAACCACCACACGCCGTCGGTGAACGCCTTGCCGGCGATGAACGCCCATGTCTGGCGGAATGTGAAGCAGCGCCAGAAAGAGATGGTTTTGGTCTGCTCGCGTTTTATCTCGGCGGCAGGTTCGCCGGCCTCATCCTGATTGATGTAGGCAAGCTCGGCGGGGGATACGTGTTTCGACTTGTCGGGTGCGGTGTAGAGCTCGGCCCAGAAGCCCATCCACACAAAACCGAGGGCACCGATGATGACGAAAGCCATCTCCCATCCCCACATCTTGGCCAGCAGGGGGATGCACAGCGGGGCCACAAGTGCGCCTATTGATGCTCCGGAATTGAACACAGCCGTGGCGAACGCGCGGTCCTTTTTGGGGAAATACTGTGCGGTGACCTTGATGGCTGCGGGGAAGTTGCCCGATTCACCCACGGCAAGCAGGGCGCGGCATCCAAGGAAGAGATACACGCTCACGGTGGAGATGGAAAGGGCGAGGGCAGAGCCGGATTCCACGGCCTTGAGGGCTTCGATTGAGCCGATGCCCTCGATTTTCATTGTGGCCCAGCCGCAGCCGGCATGCATCACTGCTGCGAGCGACCACACGAAGATGGCCCAGAGGTAGCCTTTGCGCGAACCCATCCAGTCGATGAACCGGCCGGCCACAAGGCTGACGGCGGCGTAGAACAGCGAGAAGAATCCGGTGATGGTGCCGTAGTTGGCGTCGGTCCAATGGAACTCCGGGGCAATGAAATCTTTCCACGTCAGCGACAGAAGCTGGCGGTCGAGGTAGTTGATTGTGGTGGCGAAGAAGAGCAGGGAGCAAATCACCCATCGCCAGTTGGTTTGTTTGATAATTTTTTGTGCTTGATTAAAATTTTTCATGGAATGCTTTTGCAATTGATTGGTTCTTGGTCTGTTGCGAGAGGAGGTGATTAAAATTTTTTTTGAGGTGATTGATTTTTTTGTCGGAAAGGAATGAAACTCCATCTGGTTTCCGGCGCTATTTCCGGCCGAAATCGGCAGGAATTTCACCCCAGGCATCGGTGTCCCAACGCAGAATCGGGTTCGTGGTGTTGTGGGTGCGGATCCACACGTCGGCGCGTGCGAGAAGCTCGAAAATCTTGGCGTTGCGCGGGGTGCGCTCGAGCTTTGTGCGGCAGCCCCGGTTGCGTATCCACGAACGGGCCGTGCGCGAGTCGCTGTAGATTGGGGTAGTGGTGTCGCCTTTCTGGTAAAGGTAGGCAAGGGCATGCACCAGTGCCAGATATTCGGCCACGTTGTTCGTGCCGTCGGGCACCGGGCCGAAATGGAAAAGCTCGATGCCGCTCTTCACGTCCACACCCCTGTATTCCATCATGCCCGGATTGCCGGCGCAAGCACCGTCCACGGCTATTGCGTCGGGGTTGATTTCGGGCACATCGAATAGCTGCCTGTTGCCGGGCTGCTGCATGGCCTGTGCCTGCTGTGCTCTTGCCGCATTGTGGGCGGCTATCCCCATGATGAGCGATGCGGCATCGTCGGGGTTCCCCCGGAAAGCCTGCGTGGCGGCAAGCTGGCTGTCGAATGCCTTGTATCTGGCGCCTGGGAAATGGTCAATCTGCTCAAGGCAGTCGGCCCAGTCCTCATATATCCCCGGTTCTCTCCCTTCCCACACCACATAGAATTTACGTTTTGCCATTGGTCGTTAAAAAATTTTTAGCTGAGTGCCAGCAGAATCCGTATGTCTGTGAACCGCATCCCGGCCATGCGTGCCACCTGTTCGTTCACCGGCTTGCCCATGAAGGTGAGTGTGGCTTCCTGCAGGCCCGGAGTCATGGGTAGTGTGGCTCCAGAACCGTCGCAGTCGGCGATGCTGTTGAGTAGGGTGATGAACGTGTCGCTCAGGGCCATGGCCGCAGTTCGCGGCACGGTGCTTCCCGGATTCACTAAACAGTAGCGGCGGCGGTTGGTGTCGGCGTTGAGGTCGTTGACCATCGAGAATCCAGTCGCCGCGGTGCATGCGTCGCCGTTGAGTTCGCCCAGGTCGATGGTGGACATGGACGGGAATGCCTTTCCGGGTGTGTCGGAGAGGTCGAACACAAGCACGTTCCGTTTCAGTATCATGTTGGGGTTGCAGTCGAGCGGCAATGCCGTGCGGCTGTCGGTCACAATCACTATGTCGGCGGTGCGGAGGGCGTTTTCAAGCACATGCGGATGCAGCGAGGAGCCGATCACGCCGCCTCCGAGCTGCCGGAGTGCGGTGCGCAGGCGGTAGACATCATCGTCGAAGAGCCTTACCACAGCGCCCAGACCCATTGCCGAGCGTGCGGCTGCTCCTGCGGCAAGGCATGAGCCTATGATTGTCACCTCGCAGGGAATCACGCCCGCCACACCTCCCAGCAGGATGCCTTTGCCGTTGACAGGATCGGCAAGCATCGATGCCGCTATGGTCATGGCGCTGCGTCCGTCGATTTCCGAAAGGATGTCGCCGAACGGGCGGTTCCCCTGGCCGTCGCGTACGAGGTCGATGGCGATGTTGATGATGCGGCGTCCAAGAAGCTCGCGTATCACTTCAGGGGCTCCGCTGCGGTTGAAATTGGCCAGGCTCAGGAGCAGTGCCCCGCGTCGGAGCCGTTTTATGTCGGCGATGGCCAGCGGTGCAAGGTGTATCACGATGTCGGCCTGCAGGGTCTCGTCGCGTGAGCAGATGGAGGCGCCGGCTTTTACGTAGGCGTTGTCCGAATAATGGATGTAGGCGGCTGCGCCAGCCTGCATCTTCACGGTGAACCCCATGCGTGTGAGCGAGCCTACCGCCTCGGGGGTGAGGGGGAAGCGTTTTTCGGCAGGATTGCAGCATTTCGGCAGTCCGATGGTGGCGCGCTTGCGTGCCGGTTGGGTTTCAACTGCACATTCCTGAGGTGTCGGGGCTGAAGAGGTGTCGGCCATGGTCATGGTGTGATGTGAGGTAAGACTAAATCGGCGAATAGCCTGCATGATTCGTTTATTTCTTCCTCCGATTCGAGCCGGTCGGACCGGAATCGGAGCTGTGCAAGCTCATAGAACGGCTCGCGTTCGGCCTGCTTGGCGGTTATGAAAGCCGCAAGTTCGCCGGGAGTCATTCCGGCAGTGAGCGGACGCTGCCCGTCGGCCTCCATCAGCCGCCGCAGCAGCACGTGGTGCGAGGCCTCGAGCTTTACGGTCAGTCCGGCGGCGTTCATCCACTCCATGCAGCCGGGTTGGCACGGTGTACCCCCGCCACACCCTACGAGCACGGGTGTCGACCCGTTGCCTGCGGCCTGTCGCAGGAGTGAGCGCTCAAGTTCGCGAAAGTATGGTTCGCCCTTGGTGCGGAATATCTCCGGAATACTCATCTGCTCGTGGCGTTCGATGAATTCGTCGAGATCCACGAACGTGAGCCCGCGCAATGCAGGCTTGCAGGCATCTGATGCGGCAAAATGCTCCATGGCACGGCCAAGAGTGGTCTTGCCCGTGCCCATGAAGCCTATGAGAAATATGGGTTGCACGGCGGTTGCTGTAAGGGAACCGGTGCGTTTATTTCGATTTCTGCTGCTCTTTGAGCAGGTCGCGGATTTCGGTCAGGAGCTGTTCCTCCTTGGTGGGTTCGGCAGGCGCGGGAGCGGCAGCTTCCTCGGCAGCCTGTTTCTCGGTGCGCTTGCGCAGATTGTTGATGAACTTGATCATGACGAAGATGCAGAAAGCAACAATGAGGAAGTCGACAACGGTCTGCACCCATGCGCCCCAGTTCATTGTCACTTCGGGCTTGAGCACTTCCTGTCCGTCGGTCACGGCTTTCTGAATCACCCATTTGTAGTCGGTGAAATTGATTCCGCCGGTTGCCACGCCGATGAGCGGCATGATTATATCGTCCACAAGCGAGCTGACAATCTTGCCGAACGCTGCGCCAATGATTACGCCGACAGCCATGTCGACCACATTGCCTTTCATGGCAAATTCCTTGAATTCCTTGATAAATGACATGTTGTATTGTTTTTGGTTGTTTGAGTCTGTTGCAGGCGCTATGTGCGGATTTGGAGAGATTAATTTGCAAATATAACGTTTTTGCCCGAACAATCGCTCACGGACGGGTGAAACTTACCATCGGATACAAAAATGCGCCGTGTCTTTTTGGGGGAGACACGGCGCTGTGCGTCGGGAACGCTGATGGAGCTTCAGCGAGCCTGCTTATTGTCTGGTGAGGCGATAGTCGGAGCCATCTAACGAGATCACCAGCTCGTTTCCGTTAATATAGACGGGTTCCGGCTCAATGTCATCGTCATAGTATTCATCGGGATAATCCGAATGGTAGCCGGCGATAGAAATGAGGTAAACGCCATCATGGTGTGTGGTGAGTTCGTATGTACCGGAGAATGTCCAGTTGTACTGGGGCTCTGATGCGTTTTCGTTCTTGGCGAACATTTCACCATCTTTTGTGAATGTCATTGTAATTACATCCGGGCCATCGCCATAATAACCCCCGTCGTGGTCGAATGTGCCTACCCAAGTTCCTACAAGCGGGTTTGCAGGTTCGTCGTCGTCATCGTCGCCGCAGGCGGTAAAGCCCATGCAGAAAGTAAGGGCGGCAATCATCATTGCAAGGAATTTGATCTTTTT
>DBFWRP010000122.1:0-9924 GCA_048222005.1 Muribaculaceae bacterium
AGGGGTCAGGCTGTACAGCCTGCTGCAGGCTCCGAGCCGCTGGTAGTACGCACACGCTACACTGACGGCACCGTCAAGACCACCAAAGAGGTGATCCGATAATCCCAGAAAAATAAATGATGAGAAAAGCATATTCCACTATCTTCCGCAAAAAGGCGGCAGCGGTCAGGGTAACTTTCGCAGTTGCCCTGACGATGCTGCTATGTGTAAGCTGTATAAAGAACGACATCCCCTATCCGCGCATCCAGCCGGACATTCTGGAAATTGAGGCGGAAGGGATGCTCAAACCGGCGCAGATCGATGTCACCAACCGGTTTGTTGTCATGACGTTCGACGAGACGGTGGATATGCAGAATGTCGAGATTACGCATTATCAGCTTTCGGAAGGAGCGCGGGTGGTGCGCGGTTCGCTCGACGAGCCCATAAATCTTGAGGAATACTATATCCTCACTCTCGCTCTTTACCAGGACTACGACTGGGTGATAGAAGGTGTGCAGAACATCGAGCGTTATTTCACCGTCGACGGCCAGATGGGCGCCACCATCATCGACGTGGCAGCCCGGCGTGTGGTGGTCACCTTGCCCGAGTCCGTGGGGCTGGAGCACGTTAAGGTTCTCACCATGAAGCTCGGGCCGGAGGGTTGCCTGACCACTCCTTATCTCGCAGGGGAGGAAATCAGCCTTGAGCAGCCCAAGGAGGTGGAACTCAGCATCCATGGCCGGAAGGAAACGTGGACCATCTACGGCCGCACGGTTACAAGCACCGTGGAAACCACTCGGGCCGACGCCTGGAGCCAGGTGGCATGGGTCTACGGTTCGGCTATCGAGGGGCGCGACAACGGTGTGGAATACCGTCTTAAAGGCTCCGAGGAGTGGACCAAGGCCCCTGCCGCATGGGTGCAGCACACCGGCGCCACATTCTGTGCGCGTCTCACCGGACTGAATCCGCTCACCACTTATGAGGCTCGTGCTTACTCAAATGATGAGACCGGCGTCACAGTGGAGTTCACCACCGGCAGCATACCGCAGTTGCCTAACGAATCGTTCGACGAATGGAGCCAGTCTGGTAAAGTCTGGAATCCGTGGGGTGCCGATCAGACCCCTTACTGGGATACCGGTAACAAGGGTGCCACCACGCTGGGCGACAGCAATACCTATCCGACTGACGACACTTCCACAGGCACCGGACGCGCCGCGTGTCTGGAGACACGCTTTGTGGGTATAGGCGTCATCGGCAAGTTGGCTGCAGGCAATATCTTTGCCGGACGCTATGTGAAAACGGACGGTACAAACGGTATCCTGAGTTTCGGACGTCCGTTCACCGAGCGGCCCACCCGTCTGCAAGGTTATCTGAAATACACCTCCGTGCCTATTTCCCATACATCAAAGGAGCTCGAAAATCTTAAAGGTGAGCCTGACGCATGCATTGTCTGGGTGGCACTTATCGACAGTGCCGAGCCTTTCGAAATCCGCACTAACCCCTCGAACCGGCAGCTGTTCAACCCCGATGGCCCGGAGGTGGTGGCCTATGGAAGCTTCGAGAGCGACCAGACCATACCGAACTACATCCAGTTCAACATCGATCTGGAGTATAAAGCCACCAACCGTGTGCCCACCTACATCCTCGTGGTGGCCTCCGCCAGCAAATACGGCGACTATTTCACCGGCGGCAACGGCAGCGTGCTCTGCATCGACGACCTCCAGCTCCTCTACGATTATTAAAAAAGGTCATAAACAGGTAGAGACATGCCTTCGGCATGTGAATCAGATTGATGTTACAGTTAGGAATGCATCTCTGTTCCACATGCCGAAGGCATGTCTCTACTTGCAAATGAAAGAAATTCTGATAAAGCGCTTTAACAATTACGGCATCGGTAATTCAATTATCCGGTTTTATTCTGATATCGTTTAGGATAGCAGTGTGCAGGTAGGCATCGTGATGGTAGAAAAGGAGAAGAGATTGGAATTATCGTTGTTTTTTTCGTTACATATTGGGATGTGACGGCAACAATTACTAACTTTACATTTCAGATATAAGGACGGCTCCACGGAGTGGCGCCGGAATTAAAAGTAAACCTGATTATTAGTATTCGCGCATATGAAATTAAAATCCTTAGCATTGGGAGCGGTTGTGGCCGCAAGTCTGTCGGCATCGGCGGCATCCACCTATCTTTTCGATAATCCCGACAACATCGCTCATTTCGGAGCCCGCGTGTCGGTCGACATCTCATCGGCTGCCAACGGCGGCGGTTTTTACAGCAATCAGGCCGGATTCTCGGTCGGCGGCATATGTAATATCCCGCTGTTCATGAATCTTTATTTCGAGCCCGGGCTTAGCGTGTTCTATAACACCATAGGCGCCAATCAGTGGGATACATTCACACAGAAGGTGCCACAGCTCGACGGTGCCGGTCAGCCTGTTGTGGGTCCCGGTGGCGAGGCTGTAACCGACGATGTGGAAGTGCCTTATCAGATTGACGGCTCGATTCGTAATTTCGGTTTCCGCATCCCTCTGAACGTGGGCTATCACTTCGATTTCACCGAGGATGTGAAGGTGCATGTGTTCACCGGTCCGCAGATCAATCTCTCACTTGTGGCACGTTACCATCAGGATGCCGTAAGAGTGCCCGGCGTGGAGGAGCCTTCCTACAGCACATCGCTTTTCGGCACAAACGGCTTCAAGCACGTTGATCTGCAGTGGAATTTCGGCGCCGGCGTGGAATATCAGAAATACTATATGAGTCTCAGCGGTGCGTGGGGAATAACTAAAATGAAATCGGGTACAATTGACCTTCAGCGCAATCTGCGCCGCAACATCTTCGCCATAACCCTCGGATACAACTTTTAATCGATGCACAATTCACGATGCATGATGCATGATGCACAATGCACGATTATCGATGCACGATGAATTATTATTGATGCATGATTATTGAGGGATGTTCACAAAACGTAGGGACGCACGGCCGGTGCGTCCTTTTTTTTAATTTGTTTGTATAATAATGGTTTATGTGTGAGTTGTGAGCGGATTATATGCGGACGCACGAACCGTGCGTCCCTACACCACCATAGGCAATCGTGCATCGTGCATCGTGCATCATGCATCGATAATTGTGCATCGTTACAGTCGTCCCTGGTCGCGGTAGCTGTAGTAGGAGGATGGGCCGATGATGATGTGGTCCTGCACGGGGACGTCGATGATTTTGCAGATTTCCACGATGCGGCGTGTGAGATTGTCGTCCTGCGATGAGGGGTTCATGGTGCCTGCCGGGTGGTTGTGCACCAGAATCAGGCCGGAGGAGAGATGGTCGATGGCGCTTTTGGCGATTAGTTTGATGTCGACGGCGGTGCTCGAAATTCCCCCTTTGCTCACACGCTCGGCAAACTGCACGCGGTTGGCGCGGGTGAGATGCAGCACCCAGAATTCCTCGTAATTGAGGCGTTCCAGTTTGTCGCGCATGTAATTGTAGGCATCGGTGGAGCAGCATATCTGCGGAAACGGCACCGCCATGCTTTTCTGCACACGCGAACCGAAGGTCATGGCGGCCACAAGCAGGGTGGCCTTGGCGTCGCCCACGCCGCGGTATTTCTTTTTTAGTTCGGCAATCGACATGCGTGCCAGCACGCTCAGGCGGTTGTCTACGTCGGCGAGGATTTCGCGGCTGAGGTCGAGCACCGATTTGCCCGGCAGTCCCGAGCCGAGCAGCAGGGCGAGCAGTTCCACGTCGGTCAGCGCGTCCATGCCGTGTGTCATGGCTTTTTCGCGGGGCCGCTCGTCGTCGTTGAGGTTGCGGATGAGGATGGACTTGCTGTCGGATTGCATGGTGACAACTGAATTAGTAATTAGAACTGGAACAATTTATAAAGCTCGGGTTGGAGTTTTCTTCCTTTAATATAGCACATCTTTGTGGTGATACTTGCCACCTTTGATTCACATGCCAAAGGCATGTCCCTACTAATGGTAGGCTTGACAATTGTGGAAGAACGGGCGTTTCGGAATGGAAATTATTTGCCTTTGCGTAGGGCTATCTCTTCGGCTTCGTTGCGGCCACGGCGGCATACAATCTTGACGAACCATGCCTTTAGGAAACCGCACCCGTAGCCTCCGAGCTGGATGAGCGATGCCGGCACAGCCTTGCAGGCAATCACCGCCGAGCGGGTGGACACCAGCGCGCTGATGAAGATGGCAAGTAGATAGACGCCGAGGGGGAGCAGCCACCAGGGCGACCACACTATGGCAAGAAGAATCATGGCCGCCACACCCACCACGAACACGGCCGGCAGGCAGTGCACGGCTTTAAGTGAATCGGGGTAGAGTAGTTTCAGTGTGATACGCGACATGCCGAACACGTAGACCTGACGCAGGAACTTGCGGAAATCCACGCGCCGTTTGTGATAGACCGGAAGGTCGGGATAAAGGGCGATGGAGAATCCGGCCTTGCGGATGCGGGTGCTCATGTCGATGTCCTCGGAGAACATTTCGCGGAATCCGCCCACACTCTGGTAGACCTGACGTGAGAAACCCATGTTGAACGTACGCGGGGTGAATTTCTCCAGACTGATTTTGCCGCCTCGGATGCCGCCGGTGGTGAGAAACGATGTCATGGCGTGGTTGATGGCCTTCTGGGTTGAGGTGAACGAAGCGTCGGCGGCATCGGGACCTCCGAAGCAGTCGGCAGGCGTCTCCACCTCCATGTGGTTGAGCTTCTCGAAATAGTCGGCCGGAATCACGCAGTCCGAGTCGAAGAAAATGAAATAGTCGCCGGTGGCGCGGTCCATTCCGTAGTTGCGGGCAATGGAACGGCCTTCGTTATCCTTGAAGAAGTATTTTATGTCGAGCACCGGGGCATATGCCTCGGCCACGGAGCGGCATGGCTCGGTGGAGCCGTCCTCCACGATTATAACCTCGAAATTCCTTGCCGTCTGGGCGGCAAGGCTGCGCAGGAGGTCGGACACTTCGCCGATGCGGTTGTACACGGGCACTATCACAGAGTATTTCATGGCTTCCGGGTGTTGGGTATATTTTTTCAGATCTTGAGGTTTGGCAGATGGGTCACGACATGCGGTTCTTGTAGTCGGTGTAGCTGAAATGACGGAGTACCGACGGGGTGCCGTTGCGGTCAATAAACACGATGTCAGGATGGCTGATGCCGTTGAACATGTTGGTTTTCACGGTGGTGTAGTGGTTCATGTCCTCGAATGTCAGGCGGTCGCCGATCTGCAGCGGCCGGCTGAAATGCCAGTCGCCCATGAAGTCGCCGCTCAGGCAGGAGTTGCCGCCGAAACGGTAGGTGTAGACGTCGGCGGGATTCATTGCGGCCGCCTCCTCGTCCGAAAGGCTTTCGGTCACGGCCGGTTTGTAGGGCATCTCCAGCGTGTCGGGCATGTGGCACGCGAACGACACGTCGAGAATGGCCGTGCGCACTCCCTGGTTCTCCACCACATCCACAACAGAGGCCATGAGGTCGCCCGTGCGCCATGTGAACGCGCTCCCCGGCTCGAGAATCACCTCCAGATTGGGGTGACGGTGACGGAACGCCTTCAGCAGGCCGATGAGATGGGCGGTGTCGTAGCCTTGGCGGGTCATAAGATGGCCGCCGCCGAAATTCACCCATTTCAGCCGGGGTAGGAGATGTCCGAATTGCGCCTCGAAGGCTGCGAGCACCTTTTCGAGGTCGAAACTGGTGGATTCGCAGAGGGCGTGGAAGTGCAGCCCCTCGATGCCGTCGGGCAGCCCCTCGGAGAGGTCGTCGGCCACCACTCCGAAGCGGCTGCCGGGGAGTGCCGGATTGTAGATGTCCGTCTCTATGACCGAACACTGAGGGTTCACCCGCAGTCCGGCCGACACCGTTGCCTCGGGATGGGCTGCATTGTGGGCCTGAAGGTCGGCCTTGAAGCGGTGCCACTGGCTGAGCGAGTTGAATGTGATGTGGCTGCTCCCTGCGAGGTATGCGCCGATGGTCTGCGGTGTGTAGGCAGGGCAGTAGGAGTGCACGCGGGTGTGCAGTTCCTCCACGCCGAGCTGCAGCTCGTTGAGCGACGATGCCGTGCACCGCACGCCGTATTCGCGGAAAATGGGGAATGTGCGCCACAGTGCATTGGCCTTGAACGCCATGATGATGGTCACTCCGGCCTCGCGGGCCACTGAGGTGATGAGGTCGAGGTTGGCACGCAGCCGGTCCTCGTACACCACGTAGAACGGGGTGGGGAGCATGGTGGCATTGTTGTATGCGGGGGTATTGGTGGTTGACATGGGTCTGTGGTCAGTTGTCGATTATCTTGAATCTGGCGTATTTCAGCATCAGTTTGCGTTGTTCCACGTTGGAGAACAGCACCACGATTTTGTGGCCTGTGGGGTCGGTGTCGAGAGCCGTGATTTTGCCGTGGCCGAAACGTTCGTGCATTATCTCCATCCCTTCGCGCACCTCGTCGATGGTGTGGAGCGAGAATTCGCCGGGGGCGGAGGGAACCGTGGCATGTGCCGCGGCAGGGCGCGGTGTGGCAGCGGTGGGAGGTGTGCGCCAGCGGTCGGTTGCGGCTGTGGGGCGCACGGTTTTCGGCGCCGTCGGGTTGATGGTGCCGAAAGTCGCCGCAGGGGAGTGGAACGAGCTGCGGTAGTTGTCCACAGGGTCGAATCCAGGGTTGTCGAACCCGAGCGATGTGCCCTGCACAAGCTTTATGTACTCGGGCGATATGTCGCGCAGGAAACGCGACGGCTGGCACATCTTGGTCTGGCCGTTCTTGAATCTTGACGAGGCATAGGAGAGCATGCAGAAGCGGCGCGCACGCGTTATGGCCACATAGAGCAGGCGGCGTTCCTCCTCGATTTCGCTCACCGAATTCTGCGACATCGACGAGGGGAAAAGCTCCTCCTCCACGCCCACCACAATCACGTTGTTGAACTCCAGACCCTTGGCGGCATGGGCCGTCATGAGCGTCACGCGCTGCTGGGCGGTGTCCTTCTCGTCCTGGTCGGTGGCCAGCGACACTTCGGCAAGGAAGTGGCTCATGTCGGTCTGGTCCTGCTCGCCGGCCTCGTTGTGCTCGTCGACAAACTCCTTTACGTTCGACAGGATTTCCTGCAGGTTCTCACCTTTGGAGATGTTTTCAGGTGTGTTGTCGTTCATGAGCGAGGAAAGCAGGCGCGTCTGGCCTATGATGGCCGTGGCCAGGGTGTAGGCGTCGGTGCCTTCGCTGTTCTGGCGCACGAAGCCCGCTATGAGGGTGCGGAATGCATCGAGCTTCTTCAGCGTGCCTCCGTTCACGTCGAGCGAATGCGCGGAAGGGTCGTTGAGCACGCTCCACATGCTCACGCTGTCGGCTATGGCAGCAGCCGTGAGTTTACCCACGGTAGTCTCGCCGATGCCGCGTGCTGGGTAGTTGATGATGCGGCGCATGGCTTCGTCGTCGTCCGGATTCACGGCCAGACGGAAATAGGCTATGGCGTCCTTCACCTCCTTGCGCTGATAGAACGACAGGCCGCCGTAGATGCGGTAGGATATGTTGCGCTTGCGCAGCGACTCCTCGAGGCGTCGGCTCTGGGCGTTGGTGCGGTAGAGCACGGCAAATTCGTCGAGGCTGTCGTGGGTCTCCCGGTGGAGCCGGGCAATGCGGTTGGCCACAAGATATGCCTCCTCATAGTCGGTGGAGCTGTTGATTACCTCGAGTTTCTGCCCGACGTCGTTGTTGGAGAACACATGCTTGTGAATCTGCTCACGGTTCTTGTCGATGAGCGAGTTGGCCGCGTTGACGATGTTGCGCGTGGAGCGGTAGTTCTGTTCGAGCTTGAAGATGCGCAGGGTGGGGTAGGCGCGCTGCAGGTTGAGTATGTTCTTGATGTTGGCGCCGCGGAAGGAGTAGATGCTCTGGGCGTCGTCGCCCCCCATGGTGAGATTGTTGCTGTCGCGGCATAGCTCGGTGACAATGCAGTGCTGGGCGAAGTTGGTGTCCTGATACTCGTCCACAAGCACATAACGGAAAAACTCCTGATAGTGGTGGCGCACGTCGGGGTTGTCGCGGAGCAGCACGTTGGTGTAGTACAGCAGGTCGTCGAAGTCCATTGCTCCGGCCACCTTGCAGCGCTGCCGGTAGGTGCGGTAAATGACGTGCACGAGCGGACGTTTGGCGCGCCGGTCGGCCTCCATGAGGTCGGCGTCGGCGGCATAGCGTTCGGGGCTTACCAGCGCGTTCTTGGCCATGGAGATGGCGCTCTGCACGGTTGATGCCTTGTAGACCTTGTCGTCAAGATTCATGTCCTTGATGATGGTCTTGATGAGGGCCTTTGAGTCGGAGGCATCGTAGATGGTGAACGACGGCTTGAAGCCGAGACGGTCGGCATTCTGGCGCAGTATGCGTCCGAAAATGCTGTGGAACGTGCCCATCCACAGCCGTTTGGCTGTGTCGTGCCCCACGAGCGCCTCGATGCGTTCGCGCATTTCGCGTGCGGCCTTGTTGGTGAAGGTGAGCGCCACGATGCGGTAAGGCTCGAAGCCGTGGGCCAGCAGGTGCACGATTTTATAGGTGAGCACGCGAGTCTTGCCCGAGCCTGCTCCGGCTATCACAAGCTGCGGGCCGCCCATGTATTCCACCGCTTCGCGCTGCTGAGAGTTGAGTTGCGAGAGGTAATGCTCCATAGGGCCGGCTCACACGAACTTGTTGAGTTTTGAATCGTAGGTGTAGCCCACGCTGAGGAGCTTTGACTCGATTTCGTTGCGCGTTACGTCAAGGTCGTCGCACAGAGCGTCGAGCGACGGATACACGTCGCGCAGTTTTGTGTTGATGACTCCAAGCAGGATGATGGGGTCGGTGGGGAGGGTATCGAAAATCATGTGGAAAATCTATTTAATTGGCAAAGGTACGAAAAAATAGCTAACTTTGTTGGTGCATGTCCGCCCGAATCCATGCGGCGCGGCCCGAAAATTAAATCAGATTGATTGCATATGCTTACTGTTGACCAATATTCCGAGTTGATTGAGAAAGAGCTTGCCTCCCTTACCTATCCGAAAGTGGCGCCCGGACTTTATGAGCCGATACGCTACACCCTCGACGGAGGGGGGAAGCGCCTGCGTCCCGTGCTGCTGATGGCGGCTGCCGAGGCGTTCGGCGGGAAAGCCCAGGAGGTGATGCCGCAGGCTCTCGGAATAGAGATGTTCCATAATTTCACATTGCTTCACGACGATGTGATGGACAACGCCGACGTGCGTCGCGGACGTCCCACGGTGCACCGCCGCTGGAACAGCTCGGCGGCCATCCTTTCGGGTGACGCCATGCTCACCATGGCATCGGTGCTGATGGGGAAGGGCGACGACAGCGCACTGGCCTCCACCCTGGAGCTTTTCAACACAACGGCCATGGAGATATATCAGGGCCAGCAGCTCGACATGGAGTTCGAGGACCGCACCGACGTGTCGGTGGATGAATACATGGAGATGATCAGGCTGAAAACCTCGGTGCTGCTTGCATGTGCCTGTGCCACAGGTGCGCTCCGCGCAGGCGCATCACGTGCCGGATGCGAGGCGATGTACCGCTACGGCGAACGCCTCGGGCTGGCTTTCCAGCTGCAGGACGATTATCTCGACACTTACGGCGACCCCACGCTTTTCGGCAAGGAGATCGGCGGCGACATAATCAACGAGAAGAAAACCTGGCTGTGGATCACGGCCATGGCCGAGCGTCCTGAGGATATGAAAAAAGTGCTGGCGAAAAAACTTACCGACTATCTGAAAGTGCGCGAGATAACCGCCATCTACGATGAACTCGACCTTCCGGCGCGCACCCACACCTTGATTGAACGCTACGCAGCCGAAGCCGTCGAAGCCCTCGGCGAGGCCGGTCTGCAGCCCGCAGCGCTGAATTTCTTTACCGGAATTGCACAAAAGTCGGTTAACCGCAGCCATTGAGATCCGCCCGTCAACCGCAATGATTT
>DBFWRP010000123.1:0-2005 GCA_048222005.1 Muribaculaceae bacterium
TAATCATGCTGGGTAGAAACGTTCGTTACCACGCCGCCAAAGCCTCGCGCCCGCAGGTCGCGAAGGGTATCCGTGACCTGTTGCCGGTACACTGCGGGCTGAATATCCGCCGGATGCGCCAGATCGTGAATGATCTTCAGTGGCAGATGCTTTACATCGGGTGTATTCATATCGGTCCCTCCTTATATGCGAACGGTTTCTCCGTCACGGTTGGTAAATATGTGCGTGATACCTTCCGGGCGGCAGTATACGGCAGTCCCTGTGTACTCGCCGGGAATCCATGCGTCATTGTCGCGCACGGGGTGATTGCTCATGGCACTGCACAGCAACGTCTCAAAGGTCGGCTTTTCTGCTCCGGCGAAAACGTCCGGTGACAGCTCGTCTATGCAATGGCAGTGACCGCAGAGCAGTGTTTCAATGCCCATCTCGTTGAGAAGACTGACCCATTCGGCATAAATGTCCGGCGTTGTTTGCGTGAAGGCATATCTGGAGTAATGGAACGGCATATGGCAGATCGCAATGCGATGTCTGACGCCGGGTGCCTCATACTCCTCTTTCCGGTTGCGGATCAGCCCGCGCAGGTATTCGCTTTGCTCACGCCGCCAGGCAGGGAAGTCGCACACACCTCCGTATTCGATGCACCCGTCAGGCTTGTCCTCGCCGGCATCCAGCACGATACCCCATACAGGACCCAATCGGAAGGAATAGTAAGTCGTTCCGCACCGGGTTGTCGGCGCATAATCGGTCAAATGCTCGGCGTTGTGACCACGTGTATCGTGATTTCCGCGTGCATAAATCACCGGATATCCGCCCTTTGTGATCTCGGACGCCAGCCGATGCAACGTGGTAATCATTTCCGGCGTATCCGCCGAATCTCCGATGTCACCGTCCAGTACCAATACTTGCGTGTCCGGGTGCGCCAGCGCCGCATGGGCAGGCGTGACGGCATCGCCGTGCGTATCTGCCAGTACATACAGCCGCACCTCATCCGCATCCTCCGGTACGGGACGGAAATCGTATTCCGCCGTCTGCGTCGGTTCCGGCTTGGGGTAATAGTTGCAGTGGTCGGCAAGCGGCGCGAGATTTACCCGATAGTGACGGGCATCATTCAGCGCGGCAGCAGGAACACGCACCTTGTGAACCAACGTATCGGTGCGCATAACGCCGTTGTTACTGTCCGTATAGGTCGTTTCTCCGATTGTGACAGATGCAAGTGCCCGACAGGTGCAAAGCAGAAGGATCTCATATCCGTCCTCCACGGCACAGACAGCAGGGTGCAGGGCAAGGCAAGGGATGTCAGTCATTGATGGGGTTCCTCCGTTTCCGATTGTTTGGGTTCTGTTTCCGCAGGCGCGGTGTAGGGGGTCAGGTCGTACTTTGCGAGGGTGGCAGGCGAAATTTTGCCGTGCACCTTCTCAAAGTATTGGATGTTGTTGCGGAGCATGAAGGTAAACTGATTGTTTGGGGTGCGTCCCTCCGCCTCGGATACGTAGAGTAGCTTGCGCATCAACTCATCCGACAGGCGTACAGGGATGGAATAGGTTTGCTTCACGGGGCATATCTCCTTTCCGTGTCCGTCAGCGGGACACTTTGGTCACAACAGTCATGGGATTATAGAAGCGTAGAATTCCGAGTGCTTTCTGGGTCGCCCCAAACAGGACGACCGACAACTCGCCGTCCTCCTCCAACAGAGCATAGTAAATATCCGGTGCATCGTCCGAGGAGATAAAACGGTACTCCTTTTGAATGTCGCGTGCCTCCAATCTGGACAGCGCCGCATCGTCCAGCGGGGCTATTTCCTGAAAACGCTTGATGGCAGTTTCCAAAGCGGTTTTGCGGGAACGTCCACCGTAAATATAGGAGAACGTGATGTTCCCGGAGGTCATAGAATATTCAAACTCGACAGACCGATAACGCCATGTGAAGAAGATCAGCATCCACTCAAAAATAGGCAGGACAGCCACCATCCAGGGAAAATGAAGCAGGATCAATGCGGTAGCAACGA
>DBFWRP010000124.1:0-1396 GCA_048222005.1 Muribaculaceae bacterium
CCTGGTCCTCGAACTTGGACTTGGTGAACCACAGCACAAAGTCGTTCTTGTTGCGCTTGTTGGTGTCCTCCTCCACGCCCTCGCGGACGCCCACGGCCAGATCCTCCTCGTTGTGATCGTTGAAGATGTAGTACCGCTTCAGCTTACTGGTGTCGAAATACACGTTGCCGCCGGCCAGATATGCATACCCGGTGTCGATGAGTTTGGTGATGATCTTGATATAGTCGTCAATAAGGCCGGTAGCGGGCTGCACCACATCCGGACGCTTGATGTTCAGCTTCCGGCAGTCCTCGAAAAACGCGTCGGTGTAATACTTGGCGATCTCCATGACGGTCTTGTGCTCACGCTTGGCGCCCTTGAGCATCTTGTCCTCGCCCTCGTCGGCATCAGAGGTCAGGTGCCCCACGTCGGTGATGTTCATGACGCGGTTCACGTCGTATCCGGCGTAGCGCAGGTACTTCTCCAGCACGTCCTCCATGATGTAGGAGCGCAGGTTGCCGATGTGGGCAAAGTGGTACACGGTGGGGCCGCAGGTGTACATCTCCACATGGCCGGGGGTGTGGGTCTTGAACTCCTCTTTCTTGTGGGTGGCGGAATTATACAGATACATAACGGTTCTCCTTCTATCTACATTATATTATTATGCCGAACAAAAACGCCTCCCATGCCGTAGGGCATGAGAGGCGAAAAAGACTTCGCGGTTCCACTCTCGTTTATCACTCAAGTCCGGCCATAACGCAGGCCATGCGGAGGGCATCCACATCCCTCGCGCTCCCGGACGCACTTTCCGCACCGCTCGGCAGGACGGCTTTCAGCCGGTGGCCGTCCCTCTCTTGGCAAAGCTCTGGTGCGTACTCTTTCCGATCAACGCGCTATTCGGTTGCGTCTTATACTACCAGCATTTCCCCGCCGTGTCAAGTGTTCTGTTTCCGCGCCGGGTACGCCTCCCGCCGGTCTGTCAGCCCCAGTAAGTAGTCAACGCTGACATTGTAATACCGTGCTATCCGTATCAGCACATCCGTCGGTATATCTCTTTTTCCCGATTCGTAATAAGAATAGCATACCTGCGTGCACTGTAAATACTCCGCCATGTCCTGCTGCCGCAAGTCCGCATCCTCCCGGAGATCGCGTATTCGTTGATACATTCTGCACCTCACCGCTTGAGATACAAAAAGTATAGACAAAACATTTTGTTTTATTGACAAATAAAACGTATTGTTATACAATGTATAAAAACAGAGGGAGGTCTTATTGTGGACAAACAAACCCGCCCCGGCGAAGGCTCTGCCATCGCCAGTCTGGTTCTGGGCATCATCTCCTGCCTTACTATTCTTGTGTATGCTTTTTCGGGCAGGCTGTCACTCGGTGCAATCGCCGTCATTCTGGGGTTTGTCGG
>DBFWRP010000125.1:0-3791 GCA_048222005.1 Muribaculaceae bacterium
AACATATTCATAAAAGAGACTGATATTTCAGGGAAAGGGAAGCTCATTCAACAATCGGCAGCGCACCGGATTAAATCCGGCATTGCCGCTTCAACAGAGGTTTGTAACTTTATTATTTGCATTGGCTTATGATTGAAAGATTTCTTGACCGGACTGAATTTACGGGGTATGAGGATTTTTGCAAAGGTTTCCATGTGAACGTGCCTGACCGCTTCAATTTCGGATACGATGTGGTGGACGCATGGGCGGCGGAAGAGCCGCAACGCGAAGCCCTGCTGTGGACCGACGACAAGGGTGCCGAACGCCGGTTCACTTTCGGCGAACTCAAAGAACTGACCGACAGCACCGCATCGTGGTTCCAGAGTCTCGGCATAGGCCGCGGCGACAGGGTGATGCTCATGCTCAAACGCCACTACCAGTTCTGGCTCGCCATCGTGGCGCTACACAAACTCGGCGCCATAGCCATCCCTGCCACACATCTGCTCACCGCCGAAGATATAGAATACCGCTGCAACCGCGCACACATCCGTATGATCGTGGCTGCCGGAGACCCGGTGATAACCGGACATATCAACGAAGCCATGCCGCGATGCAAATCGGTGGAATGGCTTGTCAGCACCGGGCCTGACGTACCTGAAAGATGGCTCAATTTCAACGCGGGAATAGCGGCCGCACCCCCGTTCGTCCGGCCGGAAGTGGCCAACGAGAACACCGACGTGATGCTGCTTTATTTCACATCGGGCACATCGGGTGAACCGAAAATGGTGGCACACGATTTCACCTATCCCCTCGGCCACATTGTCACCGCATCCTACTGGCATAACCTCCGGCCGGGCGACCTCCATCTCACCCTGGCCGACACAGGGTGGGGAAAAGCCGTGTGGGGCAAACTCTATGGCCAATGGCTGGCCGGAGCGGAGGTGTTCGTCTATGACTTCGACCACTTCAACCCCGCCGACCTGCTCGACATGATGGAGCGTTACCGCATCAATTCGTTCTGCGCGCCACCCACGGTGTTCCGCTTCCTCATCCGCGAGAATGTGAAGGGGCACGACCTCTCGGCCCTGCGTTATTGCACCATAGCCGGCGAAGCTCTGAACCCGAGCGTGTTCAACAAATGGAAAGAACTGACAGGAATCTCGCTCATGGAGGGATTCGGGCAGACGGAAACCACCTTGACAGTCGGTAATTTCCCAGGCATGACGCCGAAACCCGGCTCTATGGGAAAGCCGAACCCGCAGTACGACACTTACATCGCGCGCCCCGACGGCACACCCTGCGCTCCCGATGAGAAGGGGGAAATCTGCATCCGCGTGCCGGAAGGGAAGCATCAGTTAGGACTTTTCAGGGAGTATCTTGACGACGAGGAGCTGACACACGCCGCATGGCACGACGGGGTTTACCACACAGGCGATGTGGCCTGGGCGGATGAGGACGGATATTACTGGTTTGTGGGGCGTAAGGACGATGTGATAAAATCCTCCGGCTACCGCATCGGCCCGTTCGAGGTGGAAAGCGCCTGCCTCACCCATCCTGCCGTTGTGGAATGCGCCATCACGGCGGTTCCCGACGAAGTGCGCGGACAGGTGGTGAAAGCCACCATAGTGCTTGCCGCCGATTATGTGAAGAAAGCCGGCCCGGAACTGGTGAAGGAGATTCAAAACCACGTGAAACGCGTCACGGCACCCTACAAATATCCGCGCGTGGTGGAATTCGTTACCGAACTTCCCAAGACCATCTCCGGAAAGATTCGCCGCGTGGCCATCCGTGCCACCGATGCAGCCAACGCCGCAGCCAAGGCCGTGCGCAAAAAGACAGAACGCCGCCGGGGCGGAAACGCCGCCATCAGCGGCGCAGTTTGAACACAGCCGAGGTCCCGTCGGCCATTCCGACGGAAACGAGCATCACGCTCCCTCCCCATGCCGAAGTGTCGACGGTCAGGTGAAACTCGGTACCCTGCACCGGGAATGTAAACCGGCGTCCGGCCACATCGAAAACATTCACCGCCGCAATCTTCTGCGGTGACTCGATGTTAAGCACCGTCCCTTCGAACCATACTTTCACGCCTGCATCGCCCGGTGCAGGCGTTTGTGTTCCGTCTATGCCGGATGTCTCGGAAGTGATGCTGAAATCGCGCCACTGGTCGGCGGAACTGAAGGCATCGAACAACTCGGGCGTGACTTTCAGAACGGCATCCGCCACATCCGCGCCATCCCACACCCCGGCTCCAAGCAGAGGAACCGACACCGGCGCTGTGGCATCAATCTCTTTGAGCGACACCCATCCCGACATAGCTCCCCGGCCGATGTTCTCGAGTGTGGCCGGAAGTATGAGTGTGCTTATCTCCGTCCAGCCGGACATGGCGTAATCGCCAATGTGAGTGACAGACGTATTGGCAATGACCTGGGGCGACACGGTGGCTGTCCCGGTCAAAGCATAATCGGGCAGGGTGGTCACACCTTCGGGCAGTGGCGGAATGGCGGTCTGCGAATCATTGTAGAACGCACCGCGCCCAAGCGATACGAGACCTGCGGGAAACTTCACTTCGGTCAGACCGGAGCAATTGATGAACGCCCATTCGCCGATGGTCACTTCCCCGGCGCATCCTTCGGCATCAAATGTGGCAAGCGCGGAATTTGCAAAAGCCCTGTCGCCCACGGTGGCGAGCGATGCAGGGAGCGCCACAGAAGCCAACGACGTGCAGCCGTTGAACGCATCGTTGCCGATAACAGCCAGCCCTTCCGGCAATGCCACCGACTTCAAGGCCGTGCAGTGGGAGAAAGCTCCGTCCGGCAATTCCTTTATTGTGCCGGCGAACGACACAGATTCAAGCTCTCCGCAACCGGAAAAAGCCTGGGGTCCGATGTTTTTCACCGAAGCGGAAATCTCTACCGAGGTCAACCCGGCGCAACCGGCGAAGGCTGAACGCCCGATGGATTCGAGCGACGCCGGCAGACTTACCGATTCAATCGACGTGGTGGCCAACGCGCCGTCGGCAATGCCGACAAGCCCTGCGGGAAGCGCCACCCGACTGAGCGACGGGAGCATCAGCGCGCCTTCGGGCAGAACGGCCGCCTCGGCAGTGGTGCGGCCTGTGAAAGTAGGCTCCCCGCTGTAAGCCACAATCTCCACGTCAGAAAGATTGAGCGAACGCAACGCGGTCAAACCTGAACGGATATAGTCGAAATCGCGCACATCCATCGAGCCAGTAACCGTAAGGTCGGTTGTGGCTGCATCGGTGACCGATGTGTGCAGATTGCCGGGTGTGGACTCAACCGTGAGCGCGCCACACAGCGGCGCCACAGCAGAGAATAAAACGGATATGATAATCGAACCTGTTCTTGTCATTGCCTGAATATGAACCGGGGGTGCCGGATTTTTATTCGTTAAACGCTCCCGGAGGTCAAATTATTGCCAATAACCGTTTTGAAAACTTGCGGTGCACCCGCCACATGCAATATTCCCGCCATGAAAGCGTTATTTATTCACTATGAATAGAATCTCTCTGAAAACATATAGATTTCTCTGGCTCGCGTGCGTGATTGTGTGCGCGTTGCTCACCTCGTGCATCAACGATGACATAAGCACCTCGGCCGCCGACCAGCCTACGTTCTCCACCGATACCGTACGGTTCGGCACACTGTTCACCGAATCGCCGTCGCCCACACAACGTTTCAAGGTGTTCAACGCCCACGACAAGGGGATGAACATCAGCCGCATAGCATTCACCGACGACCCGACGGGGATTTTCCGCCTGAACGTCGACGGCATCAGCGGCAAGGAGTTCAATA
>DBFWRP010000126.1:0-9378 GCA_048222005.1 Muribaculaceae bacterium
CCCCTGCTCGACACCATCCTCGAGCACATTCCCGCCCCCACCACCTATGAAGGCGACCCACAGATGCTCATCACCTCGCTCGACTACTCCAACTACGTGGGACGTATCGCCGTGGGACGCGTTCACCGTGGCACCGTACGCGAAGGGATGGAGATCGGCCTGTGCAAACGCGACGGCTCAGTGGCGCGACAGCGCATCAAGGAGCTGCACACCTTCGAGGGGATGGGACGCAAGAAAGTGGAGGAAGTATCCTCCGGCGACATATGCGCCATAGTGGGTCTTGACAATTTCGAGATCGGCGACACCGTAACACTCGTCGACAACCCCGAACCCCTGCCGCGCATCGCCATCGACGAGCCTACAATGTCGATGACCTTCACCATCAACGACTCACCGTTCTTCGGGAAGGACGGCAAATATGTGACATCACGCCACATCCAGGACCGCCTCACACGCGAACTTGACAAGAACCTCGCCCTCCGCGTGGAGAAAACCGACAACGAGGATGCATGGATCGTGTTCGGCCGCGGCGTGCTCCACCTGTCGGTGCTCATCGAGACCATGCGCCGCGAAGGCTATGAGCTTCAGGTGGGTCAGCCCCAGGTTATCATCAAGGAGATCGACGGCGTGAAATGCGAGCCCGTGGAACTTCTCACCATCAACGTCACCGAGGAATATGCCTCGAAAATGATCGACATGGTGACCCGCCGCAAAGGCGACATGCTCTCTATGACCACTCAGGCCGACCGCGTGCACATGGAGTTCCAGATCCCCTCGCGAGGCATCATCGGCCTGCGCAACAATGTGCTCACAGGCTCGGCAGGCGAGGCCATCATGGCACACCGATTCCTCGAATACCAGCCCTGGAAGGGCGACATAGAGCGCCGCACCAACGGCTCGCTCATTGCTATGGAAGCCGGCACAGCCTATGCCTACGCCATCGACAAGCTGCAGGACCGAGGCCGCTTCTTCATCTTCCCCCAGGAAGAGGTCTACGCCGGACAGGTAGTCGGCGAGAGCGCCAAGGACAAGGACATTGTCATCAACGTCACCAAATCGAAAAAACTCACCAACATGCGCGCCTCCGGTGCCGACGAGAAAGCAAAGATCGTGCCCCCCGTGGTGTTCAGCCTTGAGGAAGCGCTCGAATACATCAAGGATGACGAATATGTGGAGGTGACACCCAACCACCTGCGCATCCGCAAAATCATTCTCGACGAACTCGAACGCAAACGCGCCAACAAACAATAATCCCCCTCCTTTCCCATGAAACCCTCCATACCCAAAGGCACACGCGATTTCTCGCCTGCCGAAATGGCAAAACGCAACTATATCTTCTCCACCATCCGCGAGGTGTTCGCTCTGTTCGGCTATAACCCGATCGAGACTCCCGCCATGGAGAACCTCTCCACCCTTATGGGAAAATATGGAGAAGAAGGCGACAAGCTGCTGTTCAAGATTCTGAACTCAGGCGACTTCCTGCGCGGCATCGACCCTGAAGCAATCAACTCGGACAACTGCCCGGCTCTCGCCGCCAAAATGTGCGAAAAAGGATTGCGCTACGACCTCACCGTGCCCTTCGCACGCTACGTGGTGCAGCACCGCAACGAGCTGCAGCTCCCGTTCAAGCGCTATCAGATTCAGCCCGTGTGGCGTGCCGACCGCCCGCAGAAAGGCCGTTACCGCGAGTTCTACCAGTGCGATGCCGATGTGGTGGGTTCCGATTCGCTCATCAACGAGATTGAGCTGCTCACACTCATCGACGAAGTGTTCCGCAGACTTAAAATCAGCATAACCCTCAAACTCAACAACCGCAAGGTGCTTGCAGGGATAGCAGAACTGATAGGCGCACCCGAAAAGATTGTCGACATCACCGTGGCCATCGACAAAATCGACAAAATCGGCATCTACAACGTGAACGCGGAGCTGATTGAGCGCGGTCTATCCCAGGAAGCTGTGCAGGCCCTTCAGCCGCTGCTGCAGATTTCAGGCACGGTGGAAGAGCGTCTTGACCGCCTTGAAGCGCTCCTGGCCACTTCCGAGACAGGCTCACTTGGCGTGAAGGAGCTGCGCGAGGTGATCAGCGGCGTGCAACCGCTGGGACTCTCGGCCACACTCGACCTTGACGTATCGCTCGCCCGCGGCCTCAACTACTACACCGGCACCATCATCGAGGTTAAAGCCAACGATGTGCAGATAGGCAGCATCACCGGCGGCGGCCGCTACGACAACCTCACCGGCGTGTTCGGCATGCCAGGCATTTCGGGTGTGGGCATCTCGTTCGGCGCCGACCGCATCTACGACGTGCTCAACGCCCTCGACCTCTACCCTGCCTCCACTTCGGCCTCCACTCAGATAATGATGGTGAATTTCGGCCCGGAAGCAGCAGCCGCCTCCCTCGCGCTCATGAAGCAGCTGCGCGCCAAGGGGGTGAGCGTGGAGCTTTATCCCGATGCCGCCAAAATCAAGAAACAGATGGCCTATGCCAACGCCCTGAATGTTCCCTACGTGGCAATGGTGGGCGACGAAGAGATGGCTCAGGGCAAACTCACCCTCAAAAACATGGCCACTGGCGAGCAGCAGATGGTCACCGCCGACGAGGCAGCCACCATTGTCGGTGCCAAAGCCTGACCACCAGCATTCCAACAGACATTCCCCCCCAACACCATCTATCGATGAAACAGATTCTAAAGACACTCGCTATAATCCTGATTTGCGCCGCAACCGGTTCGCAGGCATCCAAAGCCGAATTCCGCTGGGGTCCAACCGCAGGCGTCTCCATCACCAACTTCAACTTCAAGCAGGATCTTGTGCAGACCTCCAACGGCTTCGGCCCTGTTGTCGGCGTGCAAGGCGAAATGATGTTCCCCGGCATCGGCTTCGGCATCGACCTCGGCGCCATGTATGCCATGCAGGGTGCCTCCCTCGACCTTGGCCGCTGGCCGCTTTGGAATCTTCAGGGCTACGGAAAGGAGCATATCAACCTCCACACACTCCAGATTCCGGTGAACCTGCGTTTCAAATGGACCCGCATGAACGGCTGGGAGGATTATGCAGCCCCCTTCATCTTCGGTGGTCCGGTGGTCAACATCACCGTTGCCCACAGCAACTGCAAGGCATTTGAGTATGCCAGCTCCTTCGGTCTGCAGGCAGGTCTCGGTTTCGAGATTTTCAAGCGCTGGCAGGTGCAGGGCTCCTACATGTGGGGGCTCACCTACGCCACCAAGGCATCGCAGCTCATCGACTATTCAGCCCGCCTGAAAGGCTGGACCGTCCGCGCCACCTACTTCTTCTGACACACCCCCGCATCACACCCCACATGACGTAGGGTCGCGACTGCAACACTGGATTATCAATACATGAGCCTGCCGAATTCCACCGGGCTGCAGTCGACGGGAATATGCTTGTTTCCGGCACAACCGACCTCTCTAAATTCGACATCGTATGCGCCGAAGGGCTCAAGGCTGTAGCCGGCGACGCCGATATCGCATGCCGCGACGCATCGTAACACCCCGACTATTATTATCTCGAGGCGCTTCTCCGCCTCAAAAAGCTTGAGGAGGGCACCCCTATCCTTGCCAAACTCTGATAACGAGGTTTAACCACAAATCCGGTGCATTTCATTCTTGTAACCTGGAATTGCATCCATAGCCCATAACACGCAACTTTTCAATATGTAACACTCATATAGCTTAGTCAGCACACAACAGCGCCATGCATGTGAAACTCACAACTGCATGGCGCTGCTTTATTCGTCATTTATATATTGTATCAGTCGTTAATGATATCGAGCTGCTGGCGCACCGACTCGTCGTGGAGGGCAAGCAGGAAAGTGCGCATGAACCCGGCCGACATCCCCAGCTCCACACCGGCATCGATGCGCGAGCGGAGCACATCGTTATAGCGTCCGGCCTGAACCACCGGCATGCTGCTCTCCTTTTTGTAACGGCCTATCTCACGCGCCACCTGCATGCGTCGGGCAAGCACGTCGAGCAGCTCATTGTCGATACCGTCGATCTGACGCCGGAGCACTTCAAGCCTTTCGGTGGGCATGCGCTGTCCGCGCACCTTGAGCGAACCGAGAATACTGTCGAGCTGACAGGGCGTCACCTGCTGTGCGGCATCGCTCCATGCCTCGTCGGGATGGCAGTGGCTCTCGATTACGAGGCCGTCGAAACCCATGTCGAATGCCATCTGCGACAATGGAGCTATCAAGTCGCGCCGCCCCCCGATGTGCGATGGGTCACACAGAATGGGCAAAGCCGGAAACCGCAACCTCAGCTCCGTGGGGATGTGCCATTGTGGCATGTTACGGTAGATGTGGCAACCGTCGGTGCTGAATCCGCGGTGAATGGCGCCAAGCCTCCGCAAACCGGCATTGTAAAGCCGCTCCAGCGCACCGATCCACAGCTCCAGATCCGGATTCACGGGATTCTTTACCAGCACCGGAACATCGGCGCCCCGCTCTCCGAGCGTGTTGGCAATCTCCTGCATGGCAAAGGGGTTGGCCGAGGTGCGTGCTCCGATCCAGAGCATGTCGACCCCGGCATCCAGAGCCTGCTCCACATGCGCCTTGGTGGCTACTTCAGTGGCAATGTGCATCCCGGTGGTTTCCTTCACCTTCTGCAACCACTTCAGTCCGGGAGCACCCACCCCTTCGAAACCACCAGGCTTGGTGCGCGGCTTCCATATGCCCGCACGGAAAATGCGGACACCCATGGCAGCAAGTGCATGGGCGGCCTCAAGCACCTGCGTCTCGGTTTCGGCACTGCAGGGGCCGGCAATAATCACAGGCCCTGAGGCATCCATGTCCGGAAATATAACAGGCTGTAAATCTTTCATAATATGGGGGCGGGAATGGAGTGAAATCGTTTTATCTGTCAATCGCGACGGTGCTTATGCAGCGGCATCTCAATCAATCTGCAAAGGTAGCAAATTTTACCGTCCCTACCCTCGCCGGCGCCCCATGTTACAATCTTTTTAGATTGAACAAATGCCGCGACCGGGCGTTTTTATATTGATTGGGCGATATTACGAAAACATACAACTCTGAAGCAGAAACAAGTAACAACTAAAGCAACTGTTATGAAAAAACTTATTTTGGCCGCCATCGGCGTTCTCGCGCTCGGCGCCATGCCGGCAATGGCACAGAGCACCGACGCTCCCGCTCGCATCAACAAGCTATCGGCATTCTACGACCTTACCACACTTTACCCCAAAGGTGCCGACAACGTCTATTTCAACGGCTTCGGCGTGGGCTACAACATCGATTTCCGCGTGTCGCGCTCCATGCCTCTGTATGTGGGCACCGGGCTCAACGCGCGTTTCCTCTTCAACGAAAAGGAGATTCTTGACGACGACGTTTACGACCTTGTGGACATCGAGGCTCACAACACGTTCATCAACCTCAACGTGCCCCTCAACGTAAGCTACCGCGTGCCCGTGGCCGACAACTTCTATCTCACCCCCGAAGTCGGCCTCGACTTCCGTCTGCAGCTCTATGCCCACAGCCAGATTGACACCGACATAGACGGATATATCGGCGATCTCGCAGGCGAATTCCAGGAAGGGAGCCGCGGCGTGAACCTGCTGAGCAAGGACCAGATGGGCGACGAGCATCTGCGCCGCTTCCAGATGGGATGGCATGCAGGCCTCAATTTCGTGTACAGCCGCGTGAATCTCGGCCTCACCTACGGAACCGACTTTGTCAAGCTGCACAAGAACCTCGGCGCAGGTCACTTCCTTGTATCGGTGGGCTACACATTCTAAACATCAATCTATCCGACTCAAACGGCAGTGTGCCATGATTGCAGGTCATGGCACACTGCCTGTTTTTATCCTGAATTTGCAATTTCGGGAAAAATGGCTAACTTTGGGTAACATGAAACCAATCACACCACGCCTAATCAACCTGCCACGCATCCACGACCCACGTGGAAACCTCACCGTGGTACAGAACAACGAGCATATCCCCTTCGCCATCAGGCGCGCCTACTGGATTTACGATGTACCCGCAGGCAGCGAGCGCGGAGGGCATTCGCACATCGACATGTCGCAGCTGCTGGTGGCTCTCAGCGGCAGCCTCAACGTCAACCTCTGCGACGGGCATTCCTGGCGCACATTCACGCTCAACCGGCCCTTCCAGGGGCTGTTCATCCCCCCGGGCATATGGCGCACTCTCGACAATTTTTCATCTGGCACCGTATGCCTGTCGCTGGTATCCAACGATTTTGACGAAGCCGACTACATCTACGACTTCGACCGCTTCAAGGAGCTTGCGCGCATGCGCGAACCCATTTTCTGACCATAGCACCCCCGGAGCCATCAGCCCACCACATGACCGCACCCAAGAAATTCCCCTTTCTCGACCTCGCCACCGTCAATGCCCCTTATCTCGACGAACTCGAGCAGGCGGCACTGCGTGTGGTGCGTTCCGGACGCTACATAGGCGGACCGGAGGTCGACGCACTTGAGCGTCAGATTGCCGCCATAGCCCACACCCCCCATGCCGTGGCCGTGAGCAACGGCCTCGATGCCCTGCGCCTCATCCTGCGCGCATACATCGAGATGGGTCGCCTCAGCCTTGGCGACGAGGTGATTGTACCCGCAAACACCTACATAGCCTCAGTGCTCGCCATCTCCGATTCCGGGCTCACCCCTGTGCTGGCCGAACCCGATGCCCTGACCTCCAACCTCGACATCTCCAAGGCATCGCGCCTGGTGGGAAGCCGCACGCGCGCCATCATGCCCGTGCATCTTTACGGACGTGTATGCTTCAGCGAGCAACTGGCCGACATGGCCACGAAACACAACCTGCTCATAATCGAGGACAACGCACAGGCCATCGGCGCCACCTCCCCGACAGCCGGCCTGTTCGGCACAAAAGCCACCGGAGGCCTCGGACATGCCGCCGGACTGAGCTTCTACCCCACCAAAAACGTCGGCGCACTGGGCGACGCAGGCATCGTCACCACACACGACCCCGAACTGGCCCACACCGTTCGCGCACTCGCCAACTACGGCGCCGACCGCCGCTACCACAACCTCTACCAAGGCTTCAACTGCCGCATGGACTCCATTCAGGCAGCAATGCTCATGGTCAAGCTCAGCCACCTTGACGAAGAGAACGACTACCGCCGGCAAATCGCCTCAATCTACTGCTCCGGCATCACAAACCCGCACATCACCCTCCCGGCATTCACCTCCGACTGTGTGTTCCATCAGTTCGTGGTCCACACACCCCGGCGCGAGGCGTTCACCGCATGGCTCGACGCCAACGGAATCGGGTGGGACATGCACTACGCCACGCCGCCGCACCGCCAGCCATGCTACATGCAGCCCCCGCAGGCAAACGCACCTGTGCTGCCGCCCGACGGGCTTCCCGTCACCGAGCGTCTGGCCGACACATGCGTAAGCCTGCCCATATCACGCTGCACATCGCCCGACAATGCACACCGCATTGCAGAGATAATTAACCGCTTTGAGCCGTGACTTGGCCGGCCGCCACTTCTATCTGTCTCACTCTAAACCGGTTTCAGTATCGCGGCTAACATCTAAATCCCATGCCGACAGAACCGATGCGGCATATAAAAATCCGATTTAAGCCGAATTATTGGCCATTTTGGCTACAAAACTATCTCAAAGGTCACTAAAATTTGTCCCCGCAAGAAAAACATCGTATATTTGCAATTGAAAAGAAGTCAGAATACAGATTATCCTCTGCAGAGCTGGTAATAATCCAGATTATTGCAGAACTAATCGCATAAAGGCCGGTCACCCGCCGTGAGGTGATGTGCCGCCGGCTTGTTCGACGACTTTTCAAAGATGAATGTAAGTAAGATATAATCTCTACACTGAAGTTGTGAAAACAACTCTAATTTTAGAATCACAAATTAGCCTTTTGGCTTGAATCCGAAGCAACCTGTGAAGGAAGCCCGGATTTTTTTTGTCCCTTCCCCAATGGCCCCGCGGACTAATTGCAAAAAAGTAGGCTGAGAGGAGGGGTATTCAACGCTGGTTCAATGTATTATATGGGTTCAAAGCTTTTCAGCATGCTGAAAAGGCGATTTGTGAGTCTAATTGCAAAAAAGTAGGCTGAAATGCTTGCAGTTATTTGAATACCAATAATTTTGTGGTGTTGAAAATTCCATTTTATGAATAAAAAAAGTGCAAATGGTGCCGGTCTGCGCGCATCAAAAAAAATGGCAGACGAGGCAGCCGACAGCTTTATAAGTGCCTTGACTGCGGAAGGCAGTTCGTGGGTGGTGACAGGCCTGATTGTGAGTCAATAATAACAGATTACATTGACGGCAAACTTACGCTGCGGCAGCTTTCACAGAAGTATTCCCTCAGTGTAAGGACTATTTGGGAGAGACTCAAGGGCATGCGCCACGTACATATGATTTCAAAGCACAAAGATGTGGTCATAAATATGGACACCACATATTGGGGCAGGCATTTCGGTCTTATGATAATCAAAGATGCGTTTCGAAATAAAATCCTATGGCATAGGTTCGTTCGGGATGAGAGTGTTTCTGACTATCTTGACGGTATAGATTGGTTGCGCTCGAATGGATTCAAAATATACGGGATTGTGTGCGATGGTATGCGGGGATTGTTTCCGGCCTTGAAAATCTACAGGTTACAGATGTGTCAGTATCATATGATTCAAATAGTTCGCAGGCACCTGACCTCCAAACCCGACCTGGAGGCATCCGTCGAACTGTTGGCCATCACATATTCACTCAGCCGGATATCAGAGCAGAAATTCCGCGAAGCTCTTACCTGCTGGTATGAGAAATGGCGGGGTTTTCTTTCCGAAAAGAGCGTCGGGGCTGACGGGCGCATGCATTTTACACATCCGCGTCCAAGAGCCGCATACAGATCGCTTAAGTTTTATCTCCCTTTCCTCTGGACTTTTGAACATTACCCAGAGTTATGTATACCCAATACGAATGCAGCAATAGAAAGCTTGAACCAGCGCTTAAAGACGCTTTTAAGGAATCATAGCGGAATATCGAGCCAACGCAGAATGAAGCTGTTGGAGGAATATATCGCGCGGCATTATTAATGACATTAACCTAATAATTATCTCATAATGCCGCAGCCTACTTTTTTGCAATTAGAGGCATTCCGCTTTTTACAAAATACATTCTCAGCCTACTTTTTTGCAATTAGTCCTTAATTAATGACAAAAAAGTAATTGCCCGTTCGTTTCACGGGTCAGCACTTTACTATAGACAAAGTGCTAATAAAAGATGCAATAAAACAAGCAAATATAACTCAACAAGATACAGTTTTGGATATTGGTGCGGGCAAAGGTTTTATTACTGTCCACCTGCTGAAAAATGTGAACAAAGTTGTTGCCATTGAAAACGA
>DBFWRP010000127.1:0-3182 GCA_048222005.1 Muribaculaceae bacterium
ATCTTCATAGAGCTGAACGAGGCGCTGCCCAAATCACTGCTGGGGATGCACGACATTTACCTCCCCCAGGATCCCCCCTACCGCCGCGAGATTCCGATTTATGCCCCCAACGACCGCATAGGCCGCCCCACCCTGCAGATCGACCCTGCAAAGGTGCGCGGCATCATACGCACAAATTCACTCGACGGTGTGAAAGCATTCACCAAACCCGACGAAGTGTCCGAACGCATCGGATCGAATGTGGTGAACTTCCTCATCAACGAATACCGCAAGGGACGCATTCCCAAAGAGTTCCTCCCGCTCCAGAGCGGTGTGGGCAACGTGGCCAACGCTGTGCTCCACTATCTGTGCATGGACAAGGAACTCCCCAATTTCATGATGTACACCGAAGTAGTGCAGGACTCTGTACTTGAACTCCTGCGTGCAGGCAAGTGCACATTTGCAAGCACATGCTCAATGACCTTCTCCGACGAAGTTGAGGCACAACTGTTTGCCGACCTCGATTTCTTCCACGACAAAATCATGATGCGTCCGGCCGAAATCTCCAACAACCCCGAAGTTATCCGCCGTCTGGGCGTCATAGCCATGAACACCGCACTGGAGGCCGACATTTTCGGATGCGTCAATTCCACCCATGTGCTCGGCACACGCATGATGAACGGCATCGGAGGTTCCGGCGACTTCTGCCGCAACGCCTACATCTCGATCTTCTCCTGCCCGTCTGTCACAAAGGGCGGCATGATCAGCAACATCGTACCGATGGTGTCGCACTGCGACCACAGCGAGCACTCTGTCGACGTGATCATAACCGACCAGGGTATTGCCGACCTCCGCGCAAAAGACCCGGAACAGCGCGCCAACGAGATTATCAACAACTGCGCGCATCCGGACTTCCGCCCGCTGCTGCGTGAATATCTAAAGCTCAGCAAAGGCGGCCAGACCCCGGCCACGCTCAATGCCGCAATGGCGTTCCATACAGAATTTGCAGCCTCTGGCGACATGCGCAAAACCGACTTCTCCAAATTCGCTTGAACATAAAACCAGAATCATATATGGCGATGTGTCTCTCAACCCGACACATCGCCGTTTATGTATACCTGTCAGTAACCGCTTCAAACCCCACAAATGAACACCCGTATGAACGCCATAAGGCAGAAGCTCAAGCCCTGGATGCTGCCCATAGCCATGCTGCTCGGCGTACTGCTCCACAACTACATAGGGATGGTGGCATTCCTGTCAAAGTATCTTATTTTTATAATGCTGCTGATAACCTATTGCCGCCTGAATGCACGCGAATTCAGAATCGGCAGCTACATATGGTGGCTGCTGGCCGTACAGATTCCAGGAGCACTCGCCGCCTGGATTCTGCTGCAGCCGGTCAACCCGATTGCCGCGCAAGGGGCATTCCTCTGCATATTCTGCCCCACCGCAACCGCCGCGCCGGTTATCACCGGCATGCTCAGCGGAAATGTCTCGCGCGTGGCCACCTATTCACTGTTCAGCAATGTGTTCGTTGCTTTTCTGGCGCCAGCACTGCTGACATGGATTGCGACTGACGCGCCAGCCACAGGCACGGAACACTCTTTCCTGTTGTCCATGTGGACCATAAGCTACACAGTGCTGCCCCTGATCCTCGGCCCGCTTGCAGTGGCATTCCTGATTGAACGCTTCTCACCCTCCACCCATCGCGCCATAGCCCAGCATCAGGGACTTTCATTCTACATTTGGGCACTCTCGCTCATCATCGTGGTGGGCAATTCCGTACGTTTTATACTCAAGGAACCGGCCTCATGCATCCCGGAGATACTCATCCTGTGTGGTGTATCGCTGATTGTCTGTGTATTGCAGTTCGGCATAGGACGAATAATCGGAAAGCGCCATGGCGACGCCATCTCCGGTGCACAAAGCCTGGGCCAGAAAAACACAGTGCTTGCCATATGGCTCGCATTGACCTACATGAATCCACTGATATCTGTGGCACCGGCAGCATATGTGGCCTGGCACAACACAATCAACTCCATACAGATCTACCTTCATGAGCGGCGCAAACACCACACCGGCACACTGCACGACTGAACGCAAAGCACATTGAAAGATTTAACACCACATTGTTAACTTTCACTAAACACAGACGTTATTACATAAAGAACAACAACGAAACACAAACATATCATGGCAAGCATGTACGAAACCCTGCGCCAGCTGCCCCTGTTTGCAGGCGTGTCACATCAGAAAATGTCGGAAACAGTGGGACACAACAAATTCCACTTCCTCAAATACGCCCCCGGTGATGTGATCGTGGAGCAAGGGACCGAATGCACACATATACGCTCGGTAATTGCCGGCAGTGTACGAATGTCGATTGAAAGCCTCGACGGCAAATTCAAGGCATCCCAGACCCTCAACGCCCCCGACCTGATTGCCCCGGACTTCTTCTTCGGCCGCAACACACATTATCCGGGTTCGGTGACTGCCATCGACAATGTGGGGATACTTCAAATCAACAAACCCGACTTCCTGAACATCATCAATTCAGATTCGATTTTCCTGTTCAACTACCTGAACATACTTTCGATGAACGCCCAGCTTAACGTCGACGGCGTAATGGCGCTCGCCTCTGGATCGCTCGAAAAACGCATTGCCTACTGGATTGTGGCACTAACGCAAAACAACGGTACGGACATTGTGCTCCAGTGCAGGCAACGCGACATGTATGCTGTGTTCGGCGTGCAACGGCAGTCGCTTGTAAGCGCTCTCGATGCAATGAAGGCCGACGGAATCATCGACTACACCCATCAGGAAATACAGGTTACCGACCGCCGCCGATTGGTCGAAATCCTCACTGGAATTTGAGCCATATGAGTTCAAAACAGACTATTTTCATCTAAAATATAGCCATACACCCATCTATATTAGTTCACGCAACAAGGAGCAAATGCCCACTTAAAATCAGCATATTAACCATTATATACGTCTATATAAATCTATATATGCACAATATTCACTCCCGGAGCGCTTGACAAACGTGAAATTCAGTAGTAATTTTGCATCGAATCAAGAACGGAATTTCTGGTGATTTCATCACTGCGTTCCCGGATTTGAGACGAAAGGATTTAGTTGATTTTAAAATTGGAAAATATCAAGTGTACGCACTTCTAACGTAAGATCGCATTGAGTTAGGA
>DBFWRP010000128.1:0-3883 GCA_048222005.1 Muribaculaceae bacterium
GCCTGCACCAGATGAATTCCTCGGCCAACCGGGGTGCCTGCACGCAGATATGCCGCCGAGGCTACGAGGTGACCGATCTGGAGACAGGCGACAAACTGGCCGTGGAGAACAAGTACATCATGTCGCCCAAAGACCTCAAAACCATCCACTTTCTCAACAAGATGGTCGACGCCGGGGTGAGCGTGTTCAAAATTGAGGGCCGCGCCCGCGGACCGGAGTACGTCAGCATTGCCGTAAGCGCCTATAACGAGGCCCTCAACGCACTTTGCGACGGCACATACTCCGACGAACGGATTGCCCATTGGGACGAGCAGCTCGGCAAAATCTTCAACCGCGGCTTCTGGAACGGCTACTATCTGGGCCAGCGTCTGGGCGAATGGTCGAGCAAGTACGGCTCGTCGGCCACACGCGTCAAGGAATACCGCGCCAAAGGGGTGCGCTACTTCTCCAACATCGGCGTGGCCGAATTCTATATGGAGACAGGCGAACTTTCCGTGGGCGATGAAATCGTGATCACCGGCCCCACCACCGGCGCGCTGATTCTAACCGTCGACGAAATCCGCGTTGACCTCAAACCCGTGCAGAAAGCCGTCAAGGGGCAAAGCTTCTCCATAGCCGTACCCTCAAAAATCCGTCCGAGCGACAAGCTGTACCTCTGGCGCCAGAAAGCGGCACCCGACACACAGAATAATAAACCTTAATAACCTGATATTACCGAAATGACCACCGAACCCCGCCGCCACGCCCGCGTCGACGTGGCCGACGTGCTCCGCGGCTTTGCCGTACTGGCCATCATCCTGCTCCACTCCATCGAGCATTTCAACTTCTACTCCTTCCCCCCGGCCGACACCCAGCCTGCATGGCTCAATTTCACCGACAAGGCCATCTGGGACGGGCTGTTCTTCGCTTTCGGCGGAAAAGCCTATGCCATTTTCGCCCTGCTGTTCGGTTTCAGTTTCTTCATTCAGGACGATAACCAGCGCATGCGCGGCAACGACTTCCGCGCCCGGTTCAGCTGGCGCCTGCTGCTGTTGCTCCTGATCGGGCAGCTAAATGCCGCATTTTTCACCGGCGAAGTCCTGGTGCTGTATGCCCTTGTGGGATTCGTCCTCGTGGCCGTGTGCCGCTTCTCCACCAAAACGCTGATATGGCTTGGCGCACTCTTTGTGCTGCAGCCCGTGTGTCTGTGGCAGATAGCACGCGCCATCGCAGATCCCGCCTATACCCCTGCCACACTCGACACGGCAGCCCTGTGGGGCGCCACATTCGCCGCACAGTCGTCGGCCGACTTCCTCACCACGGTAAAAGTCAACCTATGGGAGGGGCAGCTTGCATCCCTGGCCTGGGCCTGGGACCACGGCCGCGTGTTCCAGACGGCCGGCCTCTTCATCTTCGGCATGCTCATAGGGCGTCACGGGTGGTTCGGCCGCGAACACCTTCCCCAATGGGGGCGCGTGCTTGCCGGAGCACTCATCTGCTTCTTCCCCCTCTACGGGCTCAACAACATGGTGCCGGCCTACATCACCAGCACCGCCATTCTCACTCCGCTCAAAATCATCCTCTCCTCGCTGGCCAACCTCTGCTTCATGCTCATACTCACATGCGGCATTCTCTTCGGCTACTACCGCACCACACGCTTCAGCCGCACACTGTCGCTCCTAATCCCCTACGGACGCCTCAGCATGACCAACTACGTCACCCAGGGCATAATCGGTTCGGCTATCTACTACAACTGGGGGCTGCACCTGCAGATGGGCATCACCGGCAGCCTTGCAATAGGCATCGCCATCTTCCTCGGACAGTATGCCATCTGCCGCCTCTGGACGTCGCACCACTCCCACGGTCCGCTCGAATGGATGTGGAAACGCGCCACATGGATTGAAATTCCCCCGTTTTTACGCCGCCATTTTGGATATTCGGCGAAATATGAGTAACTTTGAGGTGCTATGAACGCACCGCAGCAAAGCAGGCCGACGGTGGTGGCCTTGAACACAACACAGCGGCCGCTTGTTGAAATTCTGCTTGACAGCAACAACAATCTAACATACACAAACAACATGAGCACATTAAAACTCGACGTGAAGAACGTGCTCGGCACAGTGACTGCCGAACAGATTCAGGCTCTCCACCCCGAAGCAGAAGCTGCTTTGGACAAAGTCAATAACGGCACAGGCGCAGGTGCCGATTTCCTTGGATGGGTAAATCTGCCCGAGAACACAACCGACGCCCTCGTGGCCGACATCGAGGCAACAGCCGCACGCATGCGTGAACTCTGCGACTACGTGGTCGCTGTCGGTATCGGCGGCAGCTACCTTGGAGCAAAAGCAGTGATCGAGGCTCTCAGCGACTCGTTTGCCATGCTGCGCGGTGCCGACGACCAGCGCCGTTGCCGCGTGCTCTTCGCCGGACAGAACATCGGCGAGGATTACCTCAACGAACTGCAGGACCTTCTCAAGGACAAGAAATTCGGCATCATCGTAATCTCCAAATCAGGCACAACAACCGAACCCGCCATCGCCTTCCGCCTGCTCAAGGAGCAGCTTGAGGCACAGATGGGCAAGGAAGAAGCCTCGAAACGCATCGTTGCCATCACCGACGCCAAGAAAGGCGCCCTCCGTCAGCTTGCCACCGAAGAAGGCTACAAGACCTTCGTCATCGAGGACAACGTGGGCGGACGTTTCTCGGTTCTCACCCCCGTTGGACTCCTCCCCATAGCAGTGGCAGGATTCAGCATCCGCGAACTTCTCAAAGGCGCACGCAACATGCAGCACGCCACAGAGAAAGCAACCGACGAGAACGTATCGCTCCTCTACGCAGCCACACGCAACGCCCTCTATCGCGCCGGCAAAAAATCGAGATTCTCGTAAACTACAACCCAAAACTCCACTTCTTCGGTGAATGGTGGAAACAGCTCTACGGCGAATCGGAAGGCAAGGACCACAAAGGCATATTCCCCGCTGCCGTCGACTTCTCCACCGACCTCCATTCAATGGGCCAGTGGATCCAGGATGGCGAACGCACCATCTTCGAGACTGTGCTGTCGGTCGACTCCGCAGAACACACAACCGTGATTCCCTCCGACGCCGCCAACCTTGACGGCCTGAACTATCTGGCCGGCAAACGTGTGGACGAAGTGAACCACATGGCCGAACTCGGCACCCGCATTGCCCACGTGGACGGTGGCGTGCCCAACATCCGTGTCACAATCCCCGCCCTCAAGGAGCAGTGGCTCGGCGAGCTCATCTACTTCTTCGAGAAAGCCTGCGGCATCTCAGGCTACCTGCTTGATGTCAACCCCTTCAACCAGCCCGGCGTTGAAGCCTACAAACGCAACATGTTTGCCCTTCTCGAAAAGCCCGGCTATGAGGCAGAGACAGCCGCCATCAAGGCCCGTCTCTGATTGCCCCCAATCATATAGCTTAACCCTAATGCGGTGTGCCCGATTCAATTCAGGCACACCGCATTTTTTTGCCGCCACACGCCCTGTATGACGCATTCGGAACTACTTTTGGCGCAAAAGCAAATCTTCGTCCAGGCTTTTGGTCATAACTTTATGCTTGAATGTCACCATTGTCAAGACAACCGACAACGACAATGAAATGATTATCCGCCTCCGCTCGCTGTCGCCTCAAACCGAGCAGGTCAACCTCACCTTCCCGCGCCGCCACCCCTCGGCAGTCAACCTCTGCACGCTGGAGGAAACTCCAGCCGAACCTCTCGACGGTCCCCTGACCATGCATCCCTACGGAATAGCCACCCTGAAAGTGAAGTTCTGATTGCCTACTGTTGCCTTCCGGATTGCGCACTAATCCGGCTGTACATGAACCCGGGAGTGCAGACCATCCGAAGCGAAAGCCCATGTTGGCGGACGGTGAAAAATTTT
>DBFWRP010000129.1:0-1275 GCA_048222005.1 Muribaculaceae bacterium
CATCACGGAAATGATGGCGATTTTGTCAGCCAGCCCCAGGGCGAGATGCATTGCGGGTTCAAAGCCACCAAACACGGGGATATTCACTAACTCGCGTGCGGCTTTGACAGCCGGGTCACCGAAGCAGTTGATGAATATTCCATCACAACCCTCCGCTTCAGCTTCCTTGCATAGGCGAAGTACATCCGGGCCTGCCATAGCTTCGTCATACTCACATTCAATAGACGGTGTACCAACCTTGATCTGGGAAGTACTTAGTTCCGTGTCGGGTGACAGGTACTTGCGAATGTACTTGATCATCTCAGGAGTGATGACCGGGCCAGTAACTGGAATGATATTCTTGATTTTCATAGTTTGTCCCTCCATGTAAAATCACGTTGTTGGCTTTATGCACTAACACCCTTCTTCACAGGGGAAATACTGCCGACCTCATCCTCTACATAATCCGGACCGACGTAGATCTTATCGCTGTTTTTGAAGATTAAAGAGAGCACCAGATAAACCACGGCCGTGGTTACAATGGAATTGATGGCAGCAATGCCCCAATGCACCGTAAAGCCAACCGCCCCCCCGGCGATCCATGCGATCAGGGCCAACACATTGCAGAAGTGGTGCTTTACGCCTTCGCCATAGTGGTATTCGCCCTTACGAATGATGAAGTAATCCACAATGACGATACCTGCCACCGGAGGGATGGCCGTGCCGAGATAGCCGAGAAAGGTTAGGAAGTAGTTGGTAATGCCCAAAGAGCTCAGAACAATGCCCACCACACCGAAAATACCCGTCAGTATATGCTTGTTGGCGCGGGGGAGGATCGTGGTCAGTGCCAATGTGCCAAAGTAGAGGTTGCCATCGTTGGAGGTCCACTGTGCGAACACCAGTATCAGGAGTGCCCAGTAGCCGAGGATCTGCAGCAGTGCGGTAGGCACATCACCCGTTCCGCAGGCCGCGCAGGTGATGTAGCCGGCCATGGTCATAAATACATTGGCAATCAAAAAGCCACCCACGGAACCCCATGTAGATGCCTTTCGGCTTTTGCCCATTCGTGAAAAATCCGGCTGCAGACAGGCACCAAAAGCATAGCCGCCCACAACTGCCACCACAGCGGTGGGAATGGTCATGCCGGTATAGCCGATGGTGATGCCGTTAAAAGCCTCCAACGAGCCGATTTTGACAATGGCCAAAATGCAGGAAAGCACACACATGACCAGAATAAGTGGACTTGCCCAGTTGGACAACCACTCAATGCCCTTATAGCCGATCAAGGCGGTAGTC
>DBFWRP010000013.1:0-2234 GCA_048222005.1 Muribaculaceae bacterium
ATACATCGGTTCGGCCACCTTCCTGACGCCACTGGAACGCGAACTGCTCCCCTACGGCGCACAGATGCTGACCTACATGCAGACCGTCCGCTTCCTAACCGACTACATCAACGGCGACACATATTATAAAATAAAGTACCCGGAGCACAACCTGGTGCGCACCCGCAACCAGCTGGCCCTGCTACACGACATCGACGGCCGCCTGCCGGAGATGCAAGAAATAATCAGCAAATAGCAAACGACTGACCAAATGAAACGAACCGTACTCTCTATCCTGATGCTGGCGCTGAGCCTTGGCGCCATTGCGGCACCCCCCGCACCCATCAAGACCAAGATACCGCCCCGTCCGAAGGGCGCCACCGACATGGTTAACTTCCGCACCGCCCCCATGGACAGTGTGCGCGTGGGCTTCATCGGCTTGGGCATGCGCGGCCCAGGCGCCGTGTATCGCTGGGCCAATATCGACCGCACCTCCATCAAGGCCCTGTGCGACAAGCACCCCGAGCGTCTGGCCAAGTCGCAGAAATACCTGCAGGACGCCGGACGCCCCGCCGCCGCCGAGTATAGCGGCGAGGAGGGCTGGAAACAGCTCTGCGAACGCCCCGACATCGACATCGTATACATCGCCACCGACTGGAAGAACCACGTCCCCATGGCCGTCTACGCCATGGAACACGGCAAGCACGTGGCCGTGGAAGTGCCCGCTGCCATGAATCTCGACGAATGCTGGCAGCTTGTCAACACCGCCGAGAAGACCCGCCGCCACTGCATGATGCTCGAGAACTGCGTCTACGACTTCTTCGAGCTCACCACCCTCAACATGGCCCAGCAGGGCCTCTTCGGCGACATCCTGCACGTCGAGGGCAGCTATATACATAACCTCGAGCCCTTCTGGAAGGCATACGAGGGCAACTGGCGCCTCGACTTCAACGAGCGCAACCGCGGTGACGTCTACGCCACCCACGGCATGGGTCCGGCCGCGCAGCTTGTCAACCTGCACCGTGGCAACCGCATGACTCACCTGGTGTCCATGGACACCAAGGCCATAACCGGTCCCAAGCTCGTCGAGGAGCAGCTGAAGCGCGAGAGCCCCGGCTTCCAGAACGCCGACCATACCATGACCATGATCCAGACCGCCACCGGCCAGACCATGCACATACAGCACGACGTCATGAACCCGCGTCCATATTCCCGCATGTACCAGCTCACCGGCACCGACGGCTTCGCCAACAAGTACCCCGTGGAGGGCTACTGCCTGCGCGAGGTCAAGCCATTCGAGGGAATGCCCGATCACGAGAACCTGTCGATGCACGATTTCCTGCCACAGGACGTCAAGGAGGCGCTGATGCTCAAGTACAAGCACCCCATCCAGGTCGAGACCGAGGAGATGGCCCGCAAGGTAGGCGGCCACGGTGGCATGGACTACATCATGGACTACCGCCTCGTCTACTGCCTGCTCAACGGCCTGCCCCTGGACCAGGACGTCTACGACGCCGCCGAATGGTCGTGCCTGGGCGAGCTCAGCCGCATTTCCATAGCCAACGGTAACGCCCCCGTCGAAGTCCCCGACTTCACCCGAGGCGCCTGGAAGAAGCAGATCGGCTACCATCACTTCATGAAAGGCGAATAAAGCTGAGAGCTGAGAGACGGGCGACATACATCGGTATCGCACCGATGGTTGTCGCCCGTCTCTCACTTTCTAAGCTCGCCCATCAGCTACCATTGACAAATTAACGCATAATGAAAAAGATACTGTTTGCACTTCTTTCATTGATTTTGTTGGTGGCTTGTTCCAAAAACAGCCATATCCCCAACACATCAATTCTTGATGAAATTCTATCTGAGGAACTTTCTGATGTCCTTGACTACGAGAAATCACACGAAATTAACTACGGTGGTTTCAACGGATTCGAGGAAATGTACCCTGCCATTCGAGGCGTTGTTAAGGAAATGTCTGAAATCGAAAAAGCCAAGTATGCCAGACTCACATATCGAGAGTTGGTTAACGCTCAAATTGCATCTTCGGATTCCACACTTCATAACAAATATGCCAAACAGTGGAAGGAAAAATACGATAGTTATCTTCCTAAGGCCAAGCAGATAGCGAAAGAGATGGAAAACAACATGCTCATTTCTTATCGCATGGAAGCCACAATGTCGAACAGCTATGGTTTTTCTAATTTCAGAAATTGGCTTCGACGGAACGGATATAGCAAGTATCTATCATCCGCCGT
>DBFWRP010000130.1:0-3458 GCA_048222005.1 Muribaculaceae bacterium
CTATGTGACCACCTTTACCCTTCCCGCCGACTGGCAGGGACGCGAAGTGTTCCTCCATTTCGACGGCTCCACGGCCGGCATGTATGTGTGGGTGAACGGCGAAAAGGCAGGATACGTGCAGAGCACAAAGAATCCCGCCACATTCAATATCACCCGCTTTCTCCACCCCGGCGAAAACAAACTGGCGTGCGAGGTGTACCGTTGGACCGACGGCTCCTACTGGGAGGACCAGGACTTCTGGCGCCTCAGCGGAATTGACCGCAACGTCTACCTCTACTCCACAGCGCCACAGCGCATTGCCGACTTCTTCGCCAAGGCTGGTCTTGACAAATCCTACCGCAACGGCACCCTCGACGTAAACGTCAAGATAGCCGACAATGCAGCTGCGCCTGCCAAAGGGTCGCGCCTGCAGATGGCCCTCTACAACGCAGCCGGCAAGGAGGTGATGCACCAGAGCAAGGCTGTTCCGGCCTCAGCCGATGCAGCTGTGGCTTTCAGCGGTTCGCTCAAGAATGTGGCATCGTGGAGCGCAGAAACACCCAACCTCTACACACTCGTGCTCACACTCACCGGAGCCGACGGAAAAACCATCGAGGCCACTTCGGCCAGAATCGGATTCCGCACAGTTGAAATCCGCAACAGCCAGCTGCTGGTCAACGGCAAACCCGTGGAGATTCACGGCGTGAACATCCACGAACACAACCAGACCACAGGCCATGTGGTTGACCGCGAGACCATGATGAAGGACATCCGCACCATGAAGCGCCATAACATCAACGCCGTCCGCACCAGCCACTATCCGCAGTCGCCACTGTGGTACGACCTCTGCGACGAATATGGTCTCTACGTGCTCGACGAGGCCAATGTGGAGGCACACGGCATGGGCGTGCATTTCGACAAGGATGACGCCCGGCCGGGCCACCCCGCGCAGGAACCTGCATGGACGGCATCGCTGCTCGACCGCGAGCGTTCCATGGTGGAGCGCGACAAGAACCATCCGTCGGTGATTATCTGGAGCCTCGGCAACGAGAGCGGAAACGGCAAGAACTTCTACTACGCCTACGACCTGGTGAAACAGCTCGACCCCACACGTCCCGTTCACCACGAACAGGCCGGCGAAGGCGCGAACACAGATATAGTATGCCCGATGTATCCATCCATGGACTACATCCGCGAATATGCGTCGCGCTCCAACCCCGGACGCCCGTTCATCATGTGCGAATACGCTCACGCCATGGGCAACTCTTCAGGCAATTTCCAGGAATACTACGATATAATCCGTTCGAGCCCGCAGATGCAGGGTGGCTTCATCTGGGACTGGGTCGACCAGGGTCTGCTCACCAAGGACGAAGCCGGCGACCCCTACTGGGCATATGGCGGCGATTTCGGGGCCTACAACTACACCCACGACAACAATTTCTGCATCAACGGCGTCGTGATGCCCGACCGCACTCCCAACCCCGGCCTGTATGAAATCAAGAAGGTGTACCAGGACCTCCGCTTCTCCCCTGCCGACCTTGCAAACGGCATGGTGAACATCGAGAACCATTTCCTGTTCCGCGACCTCAGCAGCTACAGCTACAAATGGCAGCTGCTGCGCAATGGCGCCGTGATGGCCGAGGGAACCCTCCCTGCCATGGCAATCAAGCCGGACCAGACAAAGGCCGTGAAGATTCCCATGCCTTCTTTCGACCGCAACGACGGCAACGCCTACCATCTTTCGGTCTACGCCTATGCAACCGAGGGTGATGACATCATCCCCGCAGGTCACGAAGTGGCACGCGAGCAGTTCGCCCTCAACACCCCCGCCTACGCCAAGAGCATCGACGAACTGTGGAACGCATCTGTCACCGACGGCAAAGCTATGGCAGCTCCCTCATTCGAGAACAAGCCCGACCGCAAAAACCGCGACGAAGTGGTTATCCGCACCGCCAACGGCGTGACGGTGAAATTCCGCAAATCGAACGGCGACCTCACCGACTACTCGCTCGACGGCCACCGCCTGCTCGCCGGCAACCCGACGCCGCTGTTCTGGCGCGCACCCACCGACAATGATTTCGGCGAAGGCATTCAGGTGCGCAGCAACATATGGCGCTCGGCCGGCTATAACCGCCAGCTCGTCAACATGGATGTGGCCACCGAAGGGAACAAGGTTATTGTCACCAACAAATACCGCCTCCCCGATGTGAATTCCGATTACACCCTGCGCTACACAGTGTTCCCCAACGGTAGCCTCGGAGTTGATGCTTCGTTTACCCCCGACAACGCAAAGGCTCTCCCGGAAATGATGCGTTTCGGCATCATAACCCAGACGCCGAAGGATATGGACAACTTCGCATGGACCGGCCGCGGCCCGTGGGAAAACTATTCCGACCGCAACACAGCCGCTTTTGTGGGCAACTACAGCAAGAAGGTGGCCGACATGTTCCATCCCTACATCCGTCCGCAGGAAACCGGCTACCTCACCGATGTGACACAAGCATCGCTCACCGATGCCAAAGGCTACGGCGTGGAAGTCGAGACCCTTCAGCCCCTGTGCATCACGGCCCTCGATGTGCAGCCCTCCGACCTTGACTTCGGAGTTGACAAGCATCAGATCCACAATTCCGACGTGCGCCACAACCGCGATCACAACTACCTCTACATCGACCTGTTCCAGCGCGGTCTGGGTGGCGACAACTCCTGGGGCGCACATCCCCACGACCCCTATCGCCACTATGCCGGAAACCTCAGCTATTCGTTCCTTCTCACCCCCCTGAAATAACCAAAGGGCACGTCATAATGGCCCATCTGGGTCGTCGCCAGAGGGCGCGGGTTCGGTCATTGACCTTAGTCAACTCCCTTCACCCTTCCCCTCTGGCTCCTACCATCTGAACCATTCTGACAGCCCCCTTTCCATCCGATAATAAAATTGAGCGCTGTGCCAAAATATTACATTTTGACACAGCGCTTTTTATTATCTTGCCTAAATCCCGAACCGCAGTCTAAACCTTGACCGGGACTGCGGCTTCATCCGTCTTGTTCAATGCACCGGAATCTTTTCTATGCGGCGGGCATGGCGTCCACCCTCGAATTCCGTATGCAGGAAAGTGTCTACAATGGCAAGGGCCAGCTCAGGTTCAATGAAACGCGCAGGAAGCACCAGCACATTGGCATCGTTGTGGCGGCGTGCCAGCGAAGCCAGCTCAGTGTTCCAGCACAGAGCCGCACGGATGCCCTGATGCTTGTTGAGCGTCATGGCTATGCCGTTACCCGAGCCACACATGGCTATGCCGGGATAGCATTCGCCCGACTCCACTGCCAGCGCGCATGGGTGCGCGAAATCGGCATAATCGCAACTCTCGGCCGAATATGTGCCGAAATCCTTATACTCCCGATTATTGGCCTCGAGATAGCCTTCCACAATCGATTTCAGCTCGAACCCGGCATGGTCGCTGCAAATTCCAATCATATAATAT
>DBFWRP010000131.1:0-1310 GCA_048222005.1 Muribaculaceae bacterium
GGAGTGATGGATGGAAAGATTAAAAGCGGGGAGGGTGATTAGGTGGGGAAATAGCGGGTGAACTTTACACCGGGTTTCAACGGCACGGTTGTGGCCAGGAATGTGGAGTAGGCGGATGAGTTGTAGCTCACGTGATAGCGCTCCGAGGGGAGGCCTTCTATGGTGAAAACCGCCCGTACGCATGGGTCGGGCGCTCCGAACCCGGGCGTGATGCGCTCTTCGATGTTTAGGTCGAACCCGATGCGGGTGATTGCCAGGGCTGCTATGGCCGAGGTGTTTATCCCGGTGAGTCCGCACCGCGAGATTTCAAGTGCGCCGGTGGGGGTGCACCGGAATTCAATGCGTGGGGTGGGGTCGGAATCGACATACAGTTCGCCTGTGGCAAACGATGTTTCGGCCACACCGCGGTTGCGTGGTTTCACAATCATCCCTATGAGCAGGGCGGCGAAAGTGAACACAAGCACAAGGAATTCAGTGGAATGGAAGAACTGCGCCAATTTGAGGGTGTGTCAGAATGAATATCAGCCGAAAATGCTCATTAGCCACGAGGAGATGAGCATGTAGATCATCATGCCGATAATGTCGTTTGTGATTGATATGAAGGGGCCTGTGGCCAGGGCCGGGTCTATTTTGAACCGTTCGAGGGTGAGCGGGACGAATGTGCCGAAAATCGAGGCGAACAGCACCACTGCCATCAGCGACAGAGACACCGCCAGAGTGGTGGGATTGAGCGGTGATAGCTGGAAGCAGTTGTAGATGAACACCAGCAGCGAGATGATAAGTCCGTTGATGAATCCCACGCCCACTTCCTTCAGGATCTGCTTTCCGGATTCCTTAAGGTCGAGCGAGCCGTTGGCAAGACCCTGCACCACGATGGCCGAGGACTGGATGCCCACATTTCCGCCGGTGCCGCCGATCATGGGGATGAACAGCGCCATGGCGGGGTTGGTGACGAATCCCTGCTCGAAATTGCCGAGAATGAGCGAGTTGCCGATGCCGCCCACGATGCCCATGAGCAGCCACGGGAGGCGTGCTTTTGTCTGGGTCCAGAGTGTGTCGTCCGATTCTACGTCCTGCGAAAGACCGCTGGCCAACTGGTAGTCGCGTTCCGACGATTCGCGCACACGGTCCATGACGTCGTCGACGGTGATATGACCCACAAGGCGTCCGATGGAGTCGACAACGGGCATGGCCACGAGGTCGTATTTCTCGAAGTCGATGGCCACATCGTCGAGCGTGGTGTCGGTTTTTACCGCCACCGGCTCGGTTTCCATCACGTTCTTGATTTTGGATACGGAGGGGTGGGTGAT
>DBFWRP010000132.1:0-19404 GCA_048222005.1 Muribaculaceae bacterium
TTTGTATTAGTAAGGAAGAGAATGAAACTTTTGAGAAAACTATGATTTAAAAAACGAAATTATAGAGTAATTTTCTATGAAACTCCTCTACTGCCATTGCTCCCTCCACAACCCCGGCGGCATGGAGCGTGTCCTGCTCAACAAGGTGGTGTGGCTGAAAGCGCATACCGACTGGGAGATAGTAGTTGTCACTACCGACCAAAAGCAAAGGCCTACGTTCTATCCTTTCCCAAAGGAGGTGCGGATGATTGATCTTGGCATTAACTATACCGATGATAATGCCAAAAGCCCTTTGGAGAAAATCGCCGGGTATTTGAGGAAAAGACGGAAGCACAGGAAAGCGCTTACGGCTTTGCTGCAAAAGGAAAAGGCGGATATTGTGGTGTCGCTCTATCCTTCGGAGTCTTCGTTTATAGCCGACATTAAGGATGGCAGCAAGAAGGTGCTGGAACTGCACTTCAACAAGTTCTTCCGACTGCAATACAACAGAAAAGGCCTGTTGGGATGGATTGACCGCTGGCGCACGAGGCAGGACGAGAGACTGGTACGGAAGTTCGACAAGTTTGTGGTGCTGACCCAAGAGGATAGAAGCTATTGGGGAGAGTTGCCTAACATTGAGGTGATTCCTAATGCGGCGATGTTCCTTGGGGATGCTTATTCGGATGTTTCGTGCAAACGGATTATTGCTGTGGGACGCCTTGATTACCAAAAGAGTTTTGACCGCTTGGTTGAGGCTTGGGCATGGGTGCAGCAGACCAATCAATTCAGCGATTGGCAACTTGACATCTTCGGGCAAGGTGAATGGAAAGAAATGCTGCAACGCATGATTGAAGAAAGGAAGTTGGGAGAGACGGCGCATGTCAATCGGCCTACGCCACAGATAGGCGACGAATATGCCCGCAGCTCCATGCTGGTGATGAGCAGCCACTACGAGGGATTCCCGATGGTGATGATTGAGGCGATGGCTTGCGGGTTGCCGGTGGTCTCTTTCAATTATAAGTGCGGCCCCAAAGACATCATACAGGACGGTGTCAACGGCCTGTTGGTGAAGGACGGCGACATCGAAGGGCTTGCCAATGCCATGATGCGCCTGATGGAGAACGAGGAGGAACGTAAAGCCATGGGATGCAACGCACGCCGGGTGACTGAAACATATTCCGAAGCCTCCGTCATGAAGAGATGGATGGAGCTCTTTAACTCATTGACCGGAAAATGAGAAAACTTCTTCAAATAAATCCTGTGCTTCGTGTGAACACCTCCACGGGGCGCATCATGCAGGAGATTGGCGAGCTGGCCATGCAGCATGGTTGGGAAAGCTACATCGCCTATAGCTACGGGCGTGACGGCATCAAGCCTTGCAAGTCGCATCTTGTTCCCGTGGGAAACCGTTGGAGCGTGGTGTGGCATGGCATCGTGACACGGCTGTTCGACCGTCACGGACTTTCATCCGATGAGGCTACAAGAAGGTTCATCAGGCAGATAGAGGAGCTGAATCCTGACATTATCCACATCCATAATATCCATGGCTATTTCTTGAACTACAAGATTCTGTTTGAGTTCCTGTCCCGATATGGCAAGCCTGTCATCTGGACGGTACACGACTGCTGGCTCTATACGGGACATTGTTATTACTATTCATACATCGGTTGCAACAAGTGGCAAATCGGTTGCCGGCATTGCCCTCAGAAGAAGGAATTTCCCACAAGCTGGCTGTTGGACCGCAGCGAGCGGAACTTCTTGGACAAGAAAGCGGCCTTCACCTCCATGCCCAAGGAGAGGCTGACTATCGTACCTGTTTCAGAATGGATCAGGGGGGAGATGGAACAATCTTTCCTGAAAGGGTATGACATGCGGGTTATCCACAACGGCATCAATTTGGAGGTGTTCAACATCTATGGTACGGAAGAGGTAAAGAACAAATATCAGTTGGGCGGCAAGCACATCCTGCTGGGTGTGGCAAGCATCTGGAGCCGGGAGAAGGGACTGGACGATTTTATCGAACTCTCCGCCATGCTGAACGAGGATGAGACCCTCGTATTGGTGGGAGTGGACGCTGTCATCCAAAAGCGTCTGCCACAGAACATCGTGGGCATCCGGCGTACCGAAAACATCCGTCAGCTTGCCGAACTGTATTCCGCCGCCGATGTCTTCGTCAATCTCACTTGGCAGGACAACTATCCGACCGTAAACTTGGAAGCCATTGCTTGCGGCACGCCTGTGGTGACCTACCGCACGGGTGGCAGCATCGAGGCGGTGACGGAACATACCGGCTTCGTTGTGGAGCAAGGAGACGTGAAAGGCATATTGGAAGCCGTGAGAAAGATAGAAAAAGAGGGCAAGACTTCTTACCAACAGCCTTGCCGCGACTATGCGTCGGCGCATTTCAACAAGGAAGAGCGATACGCCGACTACTTGAAACTTTATGATGAACTTATACGGGAATAGCCTCTTCCATCCCAACCCTTAACTTCATGAAAATCCTCCAACTCGGTAAATTCTACCCCGTCCGTGGCGGCGTGGAGAAAGTAATGTACGACCTCATGCTGGGTCTGTCGGAACGTGGCGTGGACTGTGACATGCTTTGCGCCCTGTCCTGTGGCGGGTCGCAGGTGATGGACATCAACGGGCACGCGCGGCTGATAGGGTGCCATACGCTGAAGAAGGCGTATGCCACGATGCTTTCGCCCGCCATGATTCTCTCCCTGCGGAGAAGGTGCGGGGAGTATGACATTATCCACGTGCATCATCCCGACCCTATGGCATGCCTCGCGCTGCTGTTTTCGGGCTACAAGGGAAAGGTGGTGCTGCACTGGCACGCCGACATCGAGAAGCAGAAAGTGCTGCTCAGGTTCTACATGCCGCTACAGGAGTGGCTGCTGAAGCGTGCCGACGTGATTGTGGGTACGACACCTGTCTATTTGGCGGAATCGCCCTTCCTGACCCGGGTGCAACCGAAAGTGAAGTGTTTGCCCATAGGCATCGAACCGGTTCCCGCCTGCCCCGAACGGACAGGGGAGCTGCTGAGAAGGTATCCGGGGAAGAAAATCATCTTCTCCTTGGGGCGGCTGGTGGAGTACAAGGGGTATCGGTATCTCATAGAGGCCGCCCGCTACTTGGGGGATGACTACGTGGTGCTGATAGGCGGCGAAGGGGTGCTGAAGGAGGAACTCCAAAACGAAATAGCGACCTTAGGAGTAGGAGAGAAGGTGAAGCTGCTGGGGCGGATTCCCGACGAGGAGCTGCCCGCCTATTACAATGCCTGCACGCTCTTCTGCCTCTCCTCCATACAGAAGACGGAGGCTTTCGGCATCGTGCAGATAGAGGCCATGTCGTGCGGGAAGCCTGTGGTGGCTACGCGCATTCCCCATTCGGGTGTGGCATGGGTCAACGAGCACGGGGTGTCGGGGCTGAACGTGATGCAGCGTGATGCGAAGGCATTGGCTGATGCCATCAGGACGATAGCCGGTGACGGGCAAGCATACAGGAAGTTTGCCGCAGGCGCGGAGCAGCGTTATTGGGAGAAGTTCACGAAGGATAAAATGATTAATAATGTATTAGATATTTATAACAAGTTATGGATGAAACAAGAGTTGTCTCAAGGAAATCAATAGATTCCTTAAGTGTCGGGACTGGCCGTCAGGGGGTTGCGTCTCCGGCTGAAAGCAGGACAAAGAGGGTACTGGACTTTGTGACAAGTATCTTCGGCATGGTTGTTTTCTCACCGTTATTCCTGATTATTTATATCGCCATAAAGCGTGAGGACGGGGGAAATGCCATTTTCAAGCAGGAGCGTGTGGGCTACCGTGGAAAAATCTTCACACTCTACAAGTTCCGCTCCATGGCCGTCACGTCCGAGTCGGACGGAAAACCGGTATTGTGCAGCGGGAAGGATGACAAACGTCTGACCCGTGTGGGACGTTTTTTGCGTGAACACCATCTGGACGAATTGCCACAGCTATGGAACGTGTGCAAGGGAGAGATGAGTTTTGTCGGTCCACGTCCGGAGCGTAAGTTCTTCGTGGATAGAATCAAGGCTATCAATCCCGATTATGAATTGCTGTACCGGTTGCGTCCCGGTTTGTTCTCCGCCGCCACGCTTTACAACGGATATACGGATACCATGGAGAAAATGCTGGAGAGGCTGCGGATGGACTTGGACTACCTCCACAACCGGTCGTTGTGGCTTGACACTAAAATCATCTTCCTGACTGTGTTCTCCATTCTGTCAGGAAAGAAATTCTAACGGATAACTCCTGTATATCATGGCAAATAAGAATAGAATGATGCCGAAGGCGACCCTGAAGCTCCGCAAGATAGGTGGCAAATATATGATTGTGGAAACCTCCGACAGTTGTGTGAACCTGACGAACGTATATAGCCTGAACGAGACCGCCGCCCTGCTTTGGGAGATGCTGTGCCGAAGAGAGGGGCACACACCCGAAGAACTGGCGGAGGAGTTGTGCAAGACGTATGAGGTGGAATACGAACGGGCTTTGCGTGATGTGGAAAGCCAGTTGGCGGAATGGGAAAAGATGGGACTGCTATGATGCTTTCTTCGGAACACAGGGCACTGTTCAGCCTGCTGCGTGCCGGATTGTGGGAGAGGGAACCGGATGACTTGTCGCCTTTCCCGCTGACGGATGCCGGTTGGTGGAACGTCTATCGGATGGCGGTGCGCCAGACGGTGGCAGGCATTGTCTATCGCGGATTGCACCATTTGCCCGATACACTGTTGCCCGGCGATGACCTGATGATACGATGGGTGGCGCAAGCGGAGCGCATCGAGCAGAAGAACAAACAGATGAATGCAGTGGTGAATCGGTTGTATGGACGGATGGACCACTACGGCCTGCATCCCGTGTTGCTGAAAGGGCAGGGGATAGCTGCTTTCTATGAACATCCGTTGCTGCGCGAGTGTGGGGATATCGACCTTTACTTTTCCTTGAAAAAGGAGATACGGAAGGCTGCAGAAATAATGAGCCAAACTGGATGCCGGTTAGAGGGATTGCCTGACGGTAGTGATTGTTACCGTTGGCAGGGTGTGGAGATAGAGCACCACGTGCGATTGTTCGATTTCAGCAATCCGTGGTTGAAAGGTTGCCTCTCCACATTGGTTGCGAAATATGGGTTTATAGACCAACCTCTAACCGGAAATCCTTCGACTGAATCTCCGGTGACGGTTTCCGTGCCATCGCCCTTGCTGAACCTGCTGTTGCTGAACGCCCATCTGCTGAAACATATCATAGGGCATGGTGTCGGACTTCGGCAGTTCTGCGACATGGCAAGGGCTTACCATAACCTACAGGGTTGCTATGCTCCTGAAGAGCTGAAAGCCGTGTACAAGCGGACGGGCCTGATGAAATGGAGCGTGCAACTTCACACCTTCCTGACGGAGCACCTCGGGTTGCATCGCGCCGAACTGCCTTTTATGGATATGGATGTGTGTACTTCTCCCGAGTTGTTGCATATCGTGCTCGAAGGGGGGAATTTCGGGCAGTACGGCGATACCAAGGGCAAGGCTTCCCAGGCAAGATGGGAGCGGAAGCTGCGGACGTTTTTCTCTTTTTGGAAGCATCGTGACTTCTCCAACGCCTACGCACGCAAGGAAGCGTTCTGGACTTCGATAAAACTAATGATAGGAAACCTCAAATGAGAAACGAATATTTTTTCAGAGTGGCGGGACTGCTGTTCTCTGTCACTCTTCCCGGCAGTTGGGAGGTGGAAACGTTGCTGCCTTCCTTCCGTCCGTTCCGGTGCGGTTCGTGGGCGAAAGGTATGCGGATCTTCCGGTTGATTGTCACCACACAACCTTTTGTGGATGACGGAAAACGCACGGAGTTGTTAGGCGAATCGTCCAACGACATGGGGCATGTTCGTCTGTCGCGTGATATCGACAACTATCGGGTAGAAATAGATAATGGTGCTGTGGAGAACGGCATGGTGCATGTAATGGTCGCAGACTCCATGTTCGACTATGCCATGGCCTACCTCCGTCCGGAAGACCCGTCTGTGGGAACGGTGCTTTCATCTATGATTCGCATCCTTTATGCACAGGCGGTGCTTGAATACGACGGGGTGTCTGTCCATGCTTCCTGTGTCAGCCAGGATGGCAGGAGTTTCCTGTTTCTGGGCAAGAGCGGAACCGGCAAGAGCACGCATGCCCGGCAATGGCTGGAAACATTCCCGGATTGCCACCTGCTGAATGACGACAATCCCGTATTGCGGATAGAAGGCGGCAGGGTGATGGCATACGGTACGCCCTGGAGCGGAAAGACACCTTGTTATAAGAATGAGTGCTATCCGGTAGCCGGTATCGCCCGTCTGCAACAAGCCGGAACGAACCGGTTCACTCTGCTCGAGGGGCCGGAAGCTTTTGCCGCCCTGCTGCCTTCCTGCTCAGCCATCCGACAGGATGCGCACTTGCAGGAGGCGTTGTATTGCACATTGATACAGATGTCCGAACTGGTTTTCGTCGGACGGATGGAGTGCTTGCCGAATCAAGAGGCGGCAAGGGAATGCGCCTCTTCAATTGACAATCGATAACTGATACAGCATAAATCATAAATCTAAAATCATAAATCATAACAAGCAATGAAAAGAAAAGACTATGTATGGGGCGTGCTGGCAGCGGCGTTGCTGCTGCTCTCCTCCTGCGGCTCGTCAAAGAAGTTCGTCTATCTGCAGGATATGGAGTTGGGACATGGCTACCCGTATGACACCAAGTATGAAGCGGTGGTTCACGCCAACGACCGCCTGGACATTACCGTGAGCAGCAAAAGCCCTGAACTGGCCATCCCTTTCAATGCGGGCGGCGGCGCATTCCAGATGGATGCATCCGGCTCGATAAAGGGGTCGTCTGTAACTACCGAGAAGGGCTACCGAGTGGATGTGGACGGGAATATCCAATTCCCCATCCTGGGCAAGCTGCATGTGGAAGGGCTGAAGGTGAGCGAAGTCACCGACCTGATACGCGACCGGATCATCCAAGGGAAATACATCAAAGACCCGCAGGTGTCGTTGGAGTTCCTCAACTTCAAGTACTCCGTATTAGGAGCAGTCGGTAACACCGGTACCTTCTCGGTCGAAGGTGACCGCATCACCCTGCTGGAAGCCATCGCCAAGGCGGGCGACGTATCGGCCAAAGGCCGGGTAAACCGGGTGGCGGTGATCCGCGAAAAGGACGGCGAGCGGGTGATGTTTATGCACGACCTGCGTAGCAAGGACCTGTTTCTGTCTCCCTGCTATTACCTGCAACAAAACGACATCGTGTATGTAGAACCGAAATATCGCAAACAGGACAGTGAAGACAAGAGCTGGAAGTACATTACCGGTTTCCTTTCGCTCGTCACGGCTGTCTGCTCGATTCTTTGGGTAACTAAATAAATCTCTTTCACGGAATTATGCAAACGAATAATCTATCAAACAAGAACGACCAGGGCATCAACTTAGTGGACCTGTTTGTCTATTTAGTCTCGAAATGGAAATGGTTCGTGCTATCCGTCCTATTGTTCGGAGGAATGGCTTGGTATCACTACTCCCAATCGCCGCTGGTGTTCTTCCGTTCCGTCACGGTGATTATCAAAGACCCGTCGAACAAGACCTCTACGACAGGACTGGACCGCTACGACAACTATATCAATAAGGTGAATGTGGCCAATGAAATCCTTCAATTCCGTTCCAAACGGCTCATGCGCGAGGTTGTGCAACGCCTCCATGCCGACGTGGACTATCAGTTGGAAGAGGGATTGCGGATGAACGAACTGTACAACCTCTCACCGGTGAACGTCTCTTTCATCAACGTGATGCCGGAACGATACATCTCGTTCACGGTGACACCACGAGGCGACAAAACGGTGCAGCTCTCCGACATCAAGGGGATTCCCAGTGCAGCAGAGACCTACAACGTACAACTGAACGACACGCTCACCATCGGCGGCGAACGGATCTTGGTGACAAGCACGGACCATTGGGGCACATCGTGGAAGGACCGCGACATCCGTGTCCGGAAGAATCCGCTGAATGTCGTCGCCGGACGTTTCCAGGGTAGCATGGGTATCCGGCAGGAGGAAGACGAATCGTCCATCCTGGTCCTTTCGCTGAAAGACAGTTCTCCTCGGCGGGCGGAGGATGTGTTGAACACATTGATTAATGTCTATAACGAGGAGGCCATCAACGACAAGAATCAGGTGGCCGTCAACACGTCGGAGTTCATCAACGAACGGCTCATCATCATCGAAGAGGAATTGGGCGGCGTAGAGACCCAGTTGGAATCGTTCAAGCAGGAAAACCAGGTGATGGACATCAGCTCGCTGGCAGGCCAATACATGGGCGAGGCGCAGACCTACAACGCCGACGCACTGGAACAGGAAACCCAGTTGAAGCTCGCGCAATTCATCAAGGAGTACCTGACTGATCCCACCAAGAGCCGCGACCTGATTCCTTCGGGGACGGGCATCAACGATGCGACCGTGGAAAACCAGATTAGCCAGTACAACGCCATGAAGCTGAAACGCGACAAACTGATCGCCGACAGCAGCGAGAGCAATCCCGTCGTGGAGGAACTGGACAATACCATTCATGCCCTGCGCCAGAGCATCATCCGGGCGGTTGATAACATGATCGTCAGCATCAACATGAAGCGCAACGACGCGCGTAGCCGGCAAATGCAGGCACAGACGCGCTTCACCACCGTCCCCACCAAGGAACGGCAGATGCTCACCATCGAACGCCAACAGAAAATCAAGGAGTCGCTCTATATGTTCCTGCTCAACCGTCGCGAAGAGAACGCCCTCTCGCAGGCGATGGCCGACAACAACGCGCGGACCATCGACAGCGTGGACGGTCCAGCCGGTCCCATCTCGCCTGCCCGCAACCGCATCCTGCTGCTCGGCGTGCTGGTCGGGTTGGCCGTGCCGGGCGTAGTGTTCCTGATGATCCTTTTCCTGGACACGCGCGTGCACAGCCGCAAGGACCTGAAAGGCGCGGTCAGCATACCGTTCCTCGGGGAGATCCCGCAAGACAAGAAAACGGCCAAAACGAATGTCGCGGCCGATCAGGAAGACAGCATGCTCTCCGAGAGCTTCCGCATCCTGCGCACCAACATGACATTCATGGCAAAAAAAGATAAACCGATGCAAGTCATCACCTTTACTTCGTTTAATGAAGGTGCGGGAAAGACATTCATTTCCCGCAACCTTGCCATGAGCCTCATGCTCACCCGGAAGCGCGTGGTGCTGGTGGACCTCGACATCCGCAAGGGTACGCTGAGCCGCCACTTCCGCAAGCATCCCGTGGGCGTGACCAACTACCTGGCCGATGACTCCATCGCCTTGGACGACATCATCCACACCGACGAGAAGTCCGGCGGCCTCGACATCATCTCCTCGGGCACCGTGGCACCCAACCCCGCCGAGCTGCTGATGGACGGTCGCCTGGACACCCTGATAGACGAGCTGAGGAAACGTTACGACTACATCATCGTGGACAACGTGCCCGTGGGCATCGTGGCGGACGCCACCATCAGCAACCGCATCTCCGACCTCACCATCTTCGTGGCGCGCGCCGGCAAGCTCGACCGCCGCCAGCTGCCCGACATGGAGGAGCTTTACCGCGAAGGCAAGCTCCGCAACATGTCGCTCATCCTCAACGGCGTTGACCCGAAACGCAGGGGCTACGGGTATGGGTATGGATACGGCTATGGATATGGTTACGGATATGGGAAGCACAACAGGAAAAAAATAAAAGGCCAAGAAACTAATCTGCCCGGATAAGGCGAGGCGTCGCCACCCGGCGACAAAGCATAAAAACGGATTTATTAACTTTTTAAACATTAAAGTATATGGACAAAAATGAAAACAACAAGGGCTTGAAGCCCTACGAGTCTCCTTCCACGAAGAAGACCCAGGTGGAACTGGAGGAGGGCGTATGCGCCGGATCTATCGATGCTACAGCCAAGTCGCCCGGTGTAACGACCACGGCACAGGATGTAAATAAGGATTTTAATTCGGCCAATGACTTTTCCAACGATAGTTGGGATGTAAACAATTAATGAATACAAACAAAATTTGAATGAAAATGAATAAGAGATTTTTAATTCCGGCCTTTGCTTTGCCCTTGCTGGCCTTAGGCCTTGCCGGATGTACAGAAGACGATATGTCGGGCAGCGAACCCCTGCCCGAAGGTACGGAATTCAATTTCGGTGCCGAGGTTGATTCCAGGTCCATTGAAACGCGGACTTATTATGATCCTAAGGATGAGGCTAACTCGAATGCCACTGAATGGAAGATTTTCTGGAACTACCAGGCTCCGTTGGACCACATCTACATCTACTCTCCCGAGGCGGCCGAAGGCTTCAAACAGGCTTCGTACACCGTCAACGCAACGCAGGATATGTCTGAACCTGCTCCTGTCACCAAGGATGGCGAAGCCGGGGTACGGACGGGCGCAGCCACAAGTTACAACTTCTACGCCATGTATCCCGCTTCGGCTGTCAAGGCAGGCAGCGGCACGGGCAATGCGCTTTCCGCCACGATGCCCGTCAACCAGACGTCTTCCACTACGGAAACGATGACTGACAGCCCGGTTGGAGAACTCCAGACGACCGCCGATATGAACTGCGCGCTGATGATTGCCAAGAAGACTGGTTATACGCCCACTGCCGGGAATGAAGGGAAAGTGCAGTTGCAGTTCGACCCTTTCGCCACGATGATGGACATCACAGTAAACGGTACCAACGCCAATACGCAGGCGAATGTGCGCGTCACTTCGGTCATCATCGAGGCTGATGCTCCCATTGCGGGCGACTTCACGTATGATTACAGCAGCGGAACATTCACCTTCGGCGCAAACGCCTCGAACAGCATTTCGGTTGAGACACTGTTCGATGATGCCAGTGGCAATAAGGTGGGCGTCCTGATGGGTAACAGTAGCACGCTCAAGGTGCGCGCCTTCATGATTCCCAACCCGGCTGTCAAGTCGCTTAAGGTAAAGGTCGTGACATCACAGGCCAAGACCATGACCAAGACATTGGAGATGGATAAATTCCAGCCGAAGCAGATTCATTTCGTGAAACTCCCTAAGATTGATGTTGACAATTTGAAACTTGACTACACGATTTGGCTGTCGCAGTTGGACGAGAACATCTACCTCTCCGAGCTTTCGTTGCCGGGCTCCGCGCTGGCGTTCAACTATCTGCATTCAGACGACTACATGAAGACCCAGACAAAGACCTTGACCGAGCAGTTCAATGCCGGTTCGCGCGTGTTCCAGTGCCACGTCAATACCATCAATCAGACATCTTCCATAGATGGTGGCTCCACCTCGGTGGGTATCGCGGATTCTCAAGGTCAAAGCGTATCGAAACCCGGCGGCGGTTATTGGACTATCGGCGATGTGCTCAATGCCCTGCATACGGAGATGTCGGGAATCCACAAGGACGAGTTCTGCGTGCTCACCATCTCCGACTGGATTGATGCCGTAAGTGCAGATAAGTTGTCCACTTTGTACAGCCGCTTGAAAGTCGTGCTTGCCAATGCCTCCAATCAAGGCCTGGTTGCAACCGGCATCACTCCCAACACCACCATCGGCGATGTCAAAGGAAAAGTGATTATCAAGGTGCAGCTTAACGGTAAATTCACCGGCGCATGGAGCCAACTGACCGGTGCCAATGTATGGACGAATACCTATGTAGAGGCCGCTGAAACCGCCCCGTATTATTCGCCTATGCTCTACGGTACGCTTCCTGCTACCAATGCCGGTGGCACATCAAATTCGGCCCTGACCGGGAATATGAATATCATCTATTCTGATTGTGCTGAGCCGGTAAGTTATTCTTGGGGCAATTTAAATTGGAAATCCGGCGTTCAAGCCAACGCTACGGCCATTCTTGCCGCATACAACGACAATTACAACTCAAGCGAGCATAAGAATTTTGCGATGACCTATTTGGGAGGTGTTGGAGCCAAGTCTTCAACAGAACTTTATAAATACTTCCCTGCAAAAGTTGCTCAAACTCTTAATCAACTTTGGCTTAACAATACCAACAAGCCAGCAGAGAAGCCGTGGGGTTGGGTAATGTTCAACTGCGTAGGCGATGCAACGAACGTGCCCATTACCGCCCAAGGTATCCAAGCCGTGATTGAGCACAACGCCGATCCGAACTTCACGCTTGCCCGTCGCCCCGCTGCCAAGGTAGCCCCCACCGGTGACGTTCTCGGCACTGGAAACGGAGACTCTCTTTGGTAAGTAAATCACGGCGTAATCGCGGTAGGCTGGCGTCGCCCGCGATTACGCCTCTTTGAAACAATACATTACATACTATTTTCACTTTATGAAGAAACTTAAGAATACCCTATACGGCATATCGGCATTAGCCTGCACGTTTGCCATGAGTGGATGTACGGCGGACGACCTCTCTGCCGGCGGCGGGAATACCCTCATAGAGGTCACCACCCAACCGTCGGCATCCGGCGAGGTAGAAAGCCGCACGGCGATAGACCCCACCGAATACACCTCCGGGCAGATAGGCATCAACTGGCTTCCCGAAGACCAGATAGGCGTATATGGCGGCAACGGCACGGCCAACGCCCCGTTCGGCAACCAGAACACGACCGAAAGCGACAAGGCCACCTTTGCCGGTACGCTGGCAAGCGGGGAGACACCGCAATACGCCTACTATCCCTACACCTCCACGGCGGGCACCGACCCCTCGGCGGTGAAAGGCACGCTGGCAGGCACGCAGCGCTACAACTCCACCACACGCCGGCTTGAAGGCGACTGGAAGGCGGGCACGCCCCAGCCGGGCAACAGCGGGAAGTTCTGCTTCAAGAACATCTTCCCCTTCCTGCGCTTCGCCGTGAACGCCACGGGAACGGATGTGGCAAGCGAGCGTCTGCTCAGCGTGTCGCTCCAGATAGAGGGCGCGCAGCTGTATGGCGACTTCACCTGCGACCTCACCCAGAGCGGCGCCACCACGCTTACCCCGGCCGGCGATGCCGCCAAGGTGGTGATGGAATGGAGCGACACGCCCGAGCTGACCGGCGGCTCCACGGTGTACGGCTACATGAGCGTCTTCCCCGCCACAGGCTTGCAAGGCAAGACGGCCACGGTGACCGTCACCACCCACAAGCACATCGCCACCTTCACCACTACGATGAAGGCCGATGCGCTGAAGGCCAACTACTACTACACCGTGCCCCTCTCCCTGGCACTGTATGCCGACAGCTGGACGCTGGAAGAGAACCCCGACGGCAAGGAGGAGAACGCCGCCTGGGTGTCCGGGCTCCAGAGTCGCCTGGCCTGCGCCAACACGGTCTATGCCATTGCCGGGCAGCCCTTCATGCACAAAATCCGCGTGCCCAATGACCCTTCGCACACGACCTCTGCGACCGACATTGCGGCGGTTCCCGTGAAGGACGGCGTGAAGCGTGCCTACAACCTGCCCGAAGGCTTGACGTGGAACGCTGAACGCTGCCTCGTGCAGGGTACGGCACCCGCAGCCGGCGACTATGTCTATTCGGTAGAGTTCACCGTGGGCGGCACCACCTATCAGGAAGGCATCAAGCTCCACGTGGCCGCTGCGGCCGACGAACTCCTGTCGCCCACCCCCATGATGGGCTGGCAGACGTGGAATGTGCTTAAGGCCGACATCAGCTACGACATCCTTGCCAACCAGCTTGCAGGTATGAAGGACAAGGGCCTCATCGATGCCGGTTACAAATACTTCGGCATAGACGACTGCTGGCAGGTGAAGGACGAGAACGACAACGGCCACCAGATTCCCGATGCAAGCAAGTTCCCCACGGTGGACGGCGTGAACGGCATGCAGCGCATGGCAGACCTGATTCACAACTACGGCCTGAAAGCCGGCATCTACACCGACTGCGGAACCAAGACCTGCGAGCAGTACTTCGCATCCTACGGCTACGAGGAACTCCATGCGCAAGACTATCAGGATTGGGGCTACGACTTCGTGAAGGAAGACTGGTATTACAATACCACGATGGCTCCCACGGGTGCCACCTCATCGAACTTCACGGATGGTTATGACGGCCTCAATACCGAATGGAACTCCCGGAGCAAGGCGCATGAACTCTACAGCAAGATGGGTACAGCCCTTAAGAACCGCGGCATCATGCTCTATATGTGCGAATGGGGTGTCCACGAACCTTGGAAGTGGGGTGCCGAGACCGGTGCCACCTGCTGGCGCATGAGCTACGACGGCCGTGACGGCTGGTGGGGCAAGGTCGGAAGCAGCAAGAATAGCGATCAGAATGCCAACGGCGTGGGACTGCACAACACCATCGTGCTGATGCGCAACCTTTGGCCGTATGTAGGTATCAACCGCTACAACGATGCAGATATGATCTGTGTAGGCATTCGTGGTACCGGCCAATCATCGAACGATTGTGTTTATGTTGAAAAGACCTGGGACAACATCCTCAGAAAGAATCCCGGCCTCACTTCGGACGAAGCCGAGACATCGTTCGTCATGTGGTGTATGTGGAGCTCTCCCATCCTGCTGGGCTTCGACATGACCAAGGACATGACTTCGACCGACCTTGCGCACGACCTTGCGCTTGTTAAGAACGAGGAGCTTATCGCCATCAACCAAGACCCCTTGGGGCAGGGTGCAGAGTACATCAAGAGTGCCAACGACATCGACTACTATCAGAAAGACCTTGCCAACGGCGATGTGGCCATTGCCGCCGTCAACCTCAGCGACAACCAGGTAAGCGCTACCATCTCCATGGCCGACTACGATGCTCTTGACCAAAGCGCATCCTATTCGGCAAGAGACCTTATCGGACTGAAAGACGCGGGAACCCTCTCCGCTTCGTCATCGCTGACTGCCACGATTGCGAAGCACGGCACCTTCGTCGTAAGGCTGACAAAAAACAACTAATTAATCTTTTAATAACAACAAGATGACTAAGAAAATCTTTTTAACCGCTTTGTGCGCCTTGGCTCTTTGTCCGGCCTTCGCGCAGACTTCCGGCACGGAAGAGAAGGTGGAGAGCAACAGCTTCTGGGACAACACTTTTGTCAGCCTCGGCATTGGCGGCAATATCTATTTCGGCGGCCATGACAGGCAGGTGGGCTTTGGCGACCGCCTCGCCCCGGCTTTCGATATAGCTGTGGGTAAGTGGTTCACCCCGGGCATCGGCGTGCGCGTGATGTACAGCTACCTGAAATCAAAGGGTGCCACGCAGGATGTCATTTCCACTCCGGCACACTCCACGGGTGAGCCAGTTCCCGGGAAAGACGGATGGGGACAGTACCTGCGATATTCCAAGTTCAATATGGGCAACCTGCATGCCGATGTGATGTTCAATGTTCTTCACCTCTTCGGTGACAATAACTTGAATTGCAAATGGAATCTCAGTCCCTACGTGGGCATCGGATGGGCGCATGTGTACGATTCACCAAAGAAAAGTAGTGTGAGCGGCAACTTCGGCTTGCTCGGCTCTTACAACATCAACGAGACTTGGGCTGTGAATGCCGACCTGCGTGGCGTACTGCTGAGTGACGGCCTGGACGGCGAGAAGGGTGCCCGCGCAGAAGGAGACCTCTCGTTCACGTTGGGAGTGTCTTACAAATTCTGATAGGACATAAAAAAAGCATGTGAAGCATTCCTGTTCATCTGCTGGAGAAACCTGGCAAGATGGACAGAAATATGTTAGAAGAAGATGCTTCTTGTCCTTTGTGAAAAGCACAGGAAGCTGTAAGGAGGGCGGAAGAGTCTGTCCTCCTTATTTTTTTCGGTTCGCCCTGTACGAACCATCCTCTAACCGGTGCAAGTCTGTAATATGCCTGATAGCGGGAAGTGGATTGCATCAGAACTAAGTTTTTATCTATTTATAATTTCCATCAATGTGTAATACTTTAAGTCCTGTTTCTTCCGATACTGGATTGGATAAGTGCAAGCGCACGAGAGGCGCGAAGCCTGAGACAGTGGAGAAATATTGTCGGGCTATTGAATTGTATGCCACTACTTCAATGCCCTGCATCGAGATTTGCCGCACGTGTGGAGTGACCGTGGCGGGATTGCAAGCCTACATCGGCAAATACCACCGCCACTTGCTGCTGGCACGCAACGGCATGACGTGCGACAGCAAGGAGGCTGCCGGCATCAAGCTGAACACATTCCGCCGACAGAAGCCTGCCACCCGCCTCAAGTACAAGAAAGCCATCGAAGCGTGCGACAGCATGGACTATATTGAGCTGAACGTGTCGCAGATAGCCCGGAAGTTCGGGCTGGACGGCACCAACCTTGGAAGGCAGTTGCGTACGCATTACCCGGAAGTCCTGGAGTTTCGCGAACGGGCACGGATGCGGTTGGGGCTCAATGACAATCTGCCCCGTGGCAGCCGAAGTTCCTGCAAGGAACAATATGCCGCTGCCGTGGAACTACTGAAAGGTGATCAGTACATTACGGTGCAGGAAGCCGCCAAACGTTGCGATGTCTCTTATACCGGACTGGAGCAACATCTCCTGTTCTATCACAAGGGACTGGTGGGCAAGCGTATCCGGACACGCGAGAAGGCCCTCAGGCAACAACGCAAGGGAAAGATAACCGGCCGGGGAACTGTCCATGCCCCTTCGCCCGCCATAGAAGAGAAGTATGCCGCTGCTTTGGAACTATATCGCACCACTCCCATGTCTGCCGCCCGTATCGCTGCGGAAACAAAGGTGTCGAGAAAGGGATTTTACGAATATTTGCAAACCTGGCACAAAGACTTGGTTTGCGCGCGAAAAGGTATTTCCTACGAAGAAGGTATGCCCGTGGATTGGTCGAAAACAAGAAAATATAACCCTGCAACGGCCGCCAAGTATGCCAATGCCATCAGGAAACTGAAAGAGGGTAATATGACTACGGCTGCCGTCGCTGCCGAGTTCGGGCTGCATCCAGAGACATTCAGGTGTTACTTGAAAGAGCACGAGCCGGAGCTTCACGCCCGCTTGGGGATGGTGAAGACAGCAGGCGGCAAGTCAATGGCCTGCCATAGCCTTGAGAAATACAAGGAGGCTGTGCATCTCTACGGAACGACTTCGGAAGCCTTGAACTCCATTGCCCGTCGCTGCGGATTGAACAGCTGCTCCCTGCGCAACTTCCTGAAACGGCACTATCCGGAACTGGTGGAAAGGCGGAGGAAGAAGGATTGCTAAAAAATGGAGAATGCAAAGACTGTTCGTTTCATTCTAAAAGGTTTTTAGCGGGAGTTGTCAAATACAAGTCTGTGGCAAATTAATATAGTGTTATAAATGATACTTAATGGCGGTCATCAATCAAGTGGTCGCCATTTTTTTTATTTTGTCGCAAAGTCGTGCGGTTTGCATTTGATGGGTAATGATGATAAGGGTTTTACCCTGAATGGTATGCGAAAGACGTTCCAGCAATGTCTGCTCGGTGTCAGAATCGAGCGAGGAGGTTGGTTCGTCCAACAGGACGATATTGCCGGGGCGGAGCAGCCCGCGTGCGATGGCGATGCGTTGTGCCTGTCCTTCGCTCAGCCCCGTTCCCATCTCGCCACAGGGGGTGCCCAAGCCTTGCGGCAGCTCATGGACAAAGTCTGCCGCCGCCATATGCAGGGCTTTCCACATCTGTGCATCGGTGGCTTCGGGATTGCCCAATAGTAGGTTGTCGCGTAGCGTACCGCTGACGAGCGTATTCCCTTGTGGCACATAGACAAAGTTTCTTCGTGTAAGTGGAGAGGCGGGAAGAGACTGCCTTTCATCGTATAGAGTGATGTTTCCACCGTCAGGCCGCAATAGTGCCAGCATCAGTCGTACCATTGTGCTTTTCCCGCTGCCGGTTTCTCCAAGCACGGCGGTCAGGCTACCCGGTTCGAAATCGTGCGTGAAGTGTTCTATCACTTTCCGCTTGCCGTCGGGATAAGCAAAAGTAACATTCTCCAAACGGATGCCGACTTTGCCTTTCAAAATGAGCGGTTCTCCCTGCTCTTCCAGCGGCAGGGAAGTGAGTTCGTCTATCCTTTCCACGGAAGTCAGCGCGCTGATAAATGCCGGAATCTGTCGGGCCAACTCCACAACGGGGCGTTGCACCTGCGCCACCAGCTGCAGGAAGGCGGTCAACGTGCCGAATGTCACCGTACCTGTGTCCAACCCGTATATTCCCCATGCAAAAGCGGTCAGATATCCAAGGGCGAACCCCGCCTGCACCATGAGACCTGAAAAGATGGAAAACGAGTTGCGCCGCATCACCAGCCGTTTCAGTCCCGATTGGAGGGTGGAAATCATGTCCGCCGCCATTGAGGTGTATTCCAAGGTGGAAATCAGCGTGCGGTGCTGTAGATTCTCCTGCAGATGGCTTTGTAGCCGACTGTCCGTAGCCCGTATCTCACGTGTCAGGTGCCGCATCCGTTTCATGTAGAGTTTACTGAACAGCAACGCCAACGGCATGATGAGCAGGATGACAACAGCCATCCGATGGTCGAGGCAGAACAGGAACAATGCGGCACCTGCCAGTTGGAACAAGGTGATTCCGGCAGAAGGGATGGAACCTGCCAGCAGGTCTGTTACGGTACGGACATCCTCCTCCATACGGTTGAGCATATCACCGGAATGGAAGGTTTCGCGACCGCTCCAATGGCTTTTCAGAATATGTTCAAACAGATTTTGCCGCAACCTGTTGCGCAGGCTGATTTCCGTGTGTGCATAAAGGCGGTTGACAAGTGAGGAGAGTAGCAGTTGCAGGACGATACACCCTGTCATGCTTGCCAGTCCTATGGCAATGTTTCCATCTGCCTGATGCGTGGCGATGTCTATCAGGTGTTTGCACTGCCAGACGAACGTGAGGGAAATGCCGATACGGGTTGTTCCGGCAAGAATACTTGCTAAGATGGGGACACGGTACCCCTGTGAGGCGTTCCATAGCCATCTTGTTCCCTCTTTTATACTTATTCTAACCATTATATCCATATCCGTCTGTATATGTATAGTAAATATCGGCGGATGGGGAGCAGTGCGCTCCATATTTCTGCCTTATACCGTTCAGCTCTTGTATTGCAGTCCACATAACGGCCATTTCGGATGATTTTTGTGACGATTCCCATTATATCGGAAAGTCGGCAACTTTCCGTTTCACGGAAGTTTCCGTCCCCCATCAGAATGACTTCCGTCCCACAGATGCGGACGATGCGGTGCAGCACATACCGATTGTCCGGCAGGTGTGCCAGAACAATTCGCCCGGTTTGCAATGACTTTATTCCGGACGGTCGCCGAATAAGTACACTGTCCCGACCTCCAATGATAAAGGGAAGCATACTGTCTCCCTTCGTTTTCAGCATAACCGTCCGTTCATCAGCCAACATTTCCTCAAGCTCTCTCAATAGCAGGTTGTTGGGAAGCAAGAGTTTGTCAGCATGAGCGTAACCGATTCTATCA